>CAYGTG010001240.1:0-2700 GCA_964352485.1 uncultured Nannocystaceae bacterium
GCACCCAAGTGCGAGGGCGAAATGACCCCACCGAAGGCTAGCGCGGAGTGCAACGCGCACTGTGACGCGTCGGTGCAAGCCGAGGTCGAGTGCACCCCGCCGCGCATTGCGGTGCGCATCGAAGGCGCGGCGGATGCCAAGCTCGCGGCGCAATACAAGGCCGCCCTCGAGGCGAACCTGCCGGCGGTCCTCAACATCGCCATCGGCATGAAGGACCAGGCGCTCTCCGTCGCGGCCGACGCCAAGGCGGTCGTCGACGGCGTGCAGGCCACGGTCGGCCAGCTCAAGGCATCTCCGGCGATCGGCGCGCGTGTCACCGCATGCGTCGCTGCCCCATTCAAGGCGGCGTTTGACGCAGCGGCCAGCGTGAAAGCGAATGTCAATGTCTCCGTCGAGGTGAAAGCCTCCGCGAGCGCCTCTGCAGGGGGTTCTGCGGGCGGAGGCGCCTCGGCCGGCTGAAACCGGTCGTCATGTCAGCATATCGCGCGACCGGTGTGAGCCCGGTCGCGTTGCGCTCCAGGCCGTTTCGGGGAACATTCCGGGTCGATGAAGAAGCTTGCGCTGATCTCCTGCATTTTCGCGGTTACCGCTTGCGACAGCTCGAAGCCCGCGGTCGACAAGACGGCGGAAGCGGCCAAGGCTGGCGACAAGGCTGGCGACAAGGCTGGCGACAAGGCTGGCGACAAGGCTGGCGACAAAGCTGGCGACAAGGCTGGCGACAAGCTCGCCGCCGCAGGTGAATCCAAGAAAACCGACGACGGTGAGGCCAACGGATGCATCTATGCCGAGGGCGAGAAGGACACCCCGCATGCCGAAGAAGGTTGCCCGCACGGGGAGCAGGCCGACGGCGAGGGCACGCTCGCGGCCAAGTCTGACGGGCACTTCGGCGACCCCTTTGCAAACAAGACCGACCCGGTTCCGCTTGCCAAAGCGATCGACGCCGAGTCCAAGGATGGCATCCTCGTCTCCGGCGAGGTCGAGGCGGTCTGTCAGAAGAAGGGTTGCTGGATGGTCGTCAAGGACGGCGACGTATCGGCACGCGTCCTGATGAAGGACCACGGATTCGCTGTCCCCATGGATAGCCGGGGCAAGAAGGTCCAGGTCGAAGGCACGCTCACCTCGCGCACGTTCAACGAGGACCAGGTGAAGCACCTCGAGAAGGACGGCGGCGGCGATCCGGACAAGGTCTCGGGCGAACGCACCGAGCACGTCCTGACCGCGTCCGGCATCTTGATCCAGTCGTGACCGAGCGACCGCCCTTGTCGGGCACTGTGCTGATCACAGGAGCCTCGTCGGGAATCGGGCGTGCACTCGCACGCCGGATCTGCGTCGAGGCTCGTCGCATCATCCTCGTCGCTCGCCGCACGGACCGCCTCGAAGCGCTGGCCGCAGAGCTGTTGCGCGTGCGCATCGGCCTCGAAGTCGACGTCGTGACGTGCGACCTCGCCGACAGCCAGGCTGTGGATGCACTGTGCGATCGGCTGGTCGAGGAGGGCGGTGTCGACGTGCTCGTCAACAATGCAGGCTTTGGTGACCGAGCTCGTCTCGAGGATGCCGAACTCTCCAAGCTCACGCAGATGGTGGCGGTCAACGTGACCGCGGTCGTTCAGCTCACCGGACGGCTCGTGCTCGGGATGGTCGAGCGTGGGCACGGCGGCGTCCTCAACATCGGTTCGGTCCTGGGGCACCTGTACCAGCCCGGGGTGGCGACGTACGCGGGCACCAAGCACTTCATCGCCGGCTTCACGGACGCGCTGCGGTCGGAGGTGGCCTCGGCGGGCGTGACGGTGACCGAGGTGTGCCCCGGTCCGGTCGCGACCGAGTTTCGGGAGATCGCCGGAGCGAAGGGAGGCGTCAAGCCGTCGCCGGGGCTGCTGCGGATCGACGCAGACACCTGCGCAGACGAAGCCCTTCGAGCCTTCCGGCGCGGCCATGCGGTCGTTTTTCCAGGGCGCCTCAACCGGATCTTGATGCGGATCACTTCGGTGTTGCCGCGCTTCGTGTTGCGGTGGTTTATGGCCCGCTCTGGCGCCCAGGCCCGCGCCCGGGCCCTCGAACAGGCCTGAGAACCCATCGAAGGGCCCCCAAGACGCCGGCCGTCGCAGGGCCGCATGTCAGACCGTTTTGTGGGCTTCGTCCGTACTGGGGGACATCGAGCGCCATGAGAACCCGTGTCCTCACCGGAGGGCTGAGCCGATGTACGCACGCGTGCTCGTCGGTGAGCCCCCGCGACAGCGTGCCGTCGCCCCAATCCTCGGTGCCGCTTGCAGCGGGCCCCACCCGGGCGGCACACTTTGTCGACCGTCCCCGTCTGTGTGACAGGTTCGGAGTTCTGCCTCGATGGACGCCTCCTCAAGCGCGCACGCTCCAGCTGCCGACACCAACGGTGACGAAGCGCTCATGCAGGCGTTCTGCACAGGAGACACTGCGGCGTTCGAGACGTTGGTCGCTCGGCATCAGCGCGGCGTCTACAACTTCTTGCTTCGCAGCGTTCGGCAGCAGCCGCGCGCCGAGGAGCTCTTGCAAGAGGTCTTCTTGCGGGTGGTCCGGGCCAAGGAGCGTTACACGCCGTCGGCCAAGTTCACGACGTGGCTGTACTCGATCGCTCGCAACCTGTGCGTGGACGAGAGCCGCCGCGCCAGGTTCCGGCGCCATCAGTCTCTCGACGCGCCGCGCAAAGGGTCGGATGGCGATGCGGGG
>CAYGTG010001241.1:0-2699 GCA_964352485.1 uncultured Nannocystaceae bacterium
GTGTTGTAGCCGAGGTTCTCGAAGTGGCACTTGATCAGGTACTCGTGCCGGAAGGTGAAGCCGCCGAAGAGCAGCGTGGTGTTCTCGCGCTGGTCGGCCGTAAAATCGTGCTCCACGGGGCGCTGGAACTGGAGGTTCACGGACTGGAAGCTGACGCCTTCCTCGTCGGACAGCGCCTGTTTCTTCTCGTCGAGAAGCTGCTGCATCGCAGGCTGCTGAATCACGGAGAGGAGGTCACTTCGGTGCTCGGTCGTCGTAGCCATCGCGGTTCTCGTCGGTTTCGAGTGCTCGGGGTTCACGCGCATCGCGCTGCTCCCCGCCGTTCACTGACACCCGTGTCAGTGAACTTCTACCGCGTTGTCCCACGCGGGTTCTCGGCCCGCAAGTCCAAAGCGAACCCGCCGCCCGGCGCCTATGCCGCAATTGCGAACGGCGCCACGAAGACCGCAGCGCCGCCCTGTAGAGCCGTGATCAGCCGTCCAGCTGGGGCGACGCGATCCCGTCGATCTGCGGGATCCGGCTCTTGAGACGCCGCTCGATGCCCTGACGCAGCGTGGCCTGCGAACTGGGGCAACCGACGCAGTTGCCCGTGAGCTGCAGGTGCACCACGTTGCCCTGAACGTCGAGCAGCTCGATGTCGCCGCCGTCGGCTTGGACCATGGGTCGGCACTCGTCCAGCACCTCGTTCACCCGGGCGACGAGCGCGTCCCCTTCGAGGACTTCGTCGGTGATCGCGTCGCCGAGCTCGAGGAGATCCTCAAACGGAGAGCGTTCCTTCCCCACGACCGCAAGGCTAACCTTCTTCGGCTTGCGACCCGCCTTGGCATCGTCGGCAGCCTTGCGAGCCGCGTCGGCTCGCTCCATTGCAAGCTCAGCATCAGCCTCGGCCCGTCGGGCTGCAAGCTCGGCCTCGGCAGCCGTGTGCTCCCCGCTTGCGGCGCGCTCCCGTAGCTCTCCGGAGAGGTCGAGTTCGCGAAGCTCATCATAGCCTCCGACCGACTCGCCGCGCAGGAAGATCTGGGGCGTGGTGCGGCTTCCGGTGACGATCTTGAGCCAACCGAGCGTGGCTTCGTCCCCCTTGATGTCGACCTCCTCGAACGGAATGTCCCGCTCGCGCAACAGGTCGAGCGCAGCCCGGGCGTACGGGCATCCACGCTTGTAGAACACCTTGACCGGAGCATCGTTCTCAGACGCTGCATCGTCTTCGGGCCGAGCCTCTCCGACGTCCGGCTCGATGATGCCCTTGTCGACCTGAAACTTGTGCAGCTTCCGCTTGTCGGTCTCCCACATCGGGCGATCGGGGTGGCCCTCCGACCATGCCGGCAGGGGAGCCTCGCGGTTGATGGTGTCCAGGCCAACCACCGACCGAGCCTGGTCGATGGCAGCGGCCATCACCCGAATCGGTGAACGCTCAGACACCTTGCCCCGCGTGACAAGTGCGTCAAGGGACTGAACAGCGGCGCGACGGACGAGGCGACCCAACATGGCGGCCGGCGTAGCCCGGTGCGCGACCGCCGTCAAGCAGCACCGCGCTCGCACCCCTCCGGCAAGCGCGTTCACGCGCCCCGAAGCGCCGAGCGCCTACCTCTTTATCGACAAAACAAGGCGCATCTCTTTTGCGGCGTCCGGCCCGGTGACCCCGGACAGGACGACCCCCGGCGCGGACGACGTGAGGCGGAGGCTCCGGTCCGCCATCCCAAAGGCCGGGGACGAAGCCGCGCGCGGGCAGCAGCCGGGCCGCCTCCTCGGCGGGACTACGCGGGCTCGACCCGAGGCACCGCGAAGCCGATCGCTTCGAGTCCCTTCGGGCCGACCTTCTCAACGTAGTGACGGGCGCACACAGGAGCGTAGGTCTCGTCCCCGAGCATGATCTGCTCGCCCTCCACGACCGCCGCGTCACCGGCCATGCGGAGGTTGAAGACGGCCTTCCGATCACAGAACTGGCACGTGACCTTTACCTCCTCGATCGTATCGGCCAGCTCCATCAGGCGCTGCGCGCCAGGGAAGGACCGAGTCTGAAAGTCGGTGCGCAAGCCGTAACAAATGACGGGAACGCCGCGGGTCAGCGTGAGCACGCGAAGTTGTTCGATGACCGCTGGGGACAGGAACTGCGCTTCGTCCGCCAGAACGCAGTCGAGGTTGTCGAACGAGGCCGCGTCAAACACGGTGTCCGCAGAGACGAGCAAGTCGGCTTGGGCCTGCAGACCCGAGCGAGAGACGATCTGGCCTTCGCCAAACCGGTCGTCGAACGAGGGTTTGATCAGCAAGACTCGCTTGCCTTGCTTGCGGTAGTTGTGGGCGACGGCGAGAAGGTTCAGCGTCTTGGCGCTGTCCATCGTGCCGTACCGAAAGTAGAGCTTCGCCATGGCGCAGCGGACGCTAGCACGACCGGGCAGGGACGTTTTGTCCCCGTCACCGCGGGTCCCGTGCCGGGCTGTCTCGCGCGATCCATGCCCACCTCACGAGATTCGGGATGTTCGCCGCGGCACGAGCCCTGCAACACTGTGGACCGCATGCTCGTCCACGGACTCCTCGACCTGCTGCTGGCTCAAGATGCGGACGCCCTGATTCTTGAGCCGGAGCGACCGCCCCTGCTCCAACGCGGGAGCACCGACGTCCCGCTGAGCATGCCGCCATTGGCTCGTGAGCTGTTTGACGAGGAATGTGCCGAGCTTCAAGGGCAGGACTCATTGGAGATC
>CAYGTG010001242.1:0-2699 GCA_964352485.1 uncultured Nannocystaceae bacterium
ACTTCAACACGTCACCGGGCGCAGGCGTGCCCGAAACCGCAGGGCCGACGTAGCCGTAGACACTGCTGACATCGCAGCCGTCTCCGCCGGGAATGTCGCGAAACAGCAGCGGGACCACGACCAACACCGAAGCGGATCGCCACACGAAGAGCTGCGGCTCGCCCTCCCCGCGGAGCCGAGCCAACCGATGAAACGAGGACCGATGAAATATGTCCGCCCCCGCGGCGATCGTGACCTCATCCCACGCTCCCGAATCCTCGAGACCCAGCCATCCGTGCTCACAGATGGGGTCCGCGATCACGGGCGCGTTCATGACGTGTGTCTCTCCATCCGAAGCACCGTGTGGAGTCTCTGGGCGTCGCGCAGTGGGGGTTCCCCGTCTCCAAGCACCAGCAACCGCCTCTGCGGTACCGCGGCCCGAGCGGCTTCGAGCGCATCGGGAGGACACGCGGCGTCGATGCGGAGTTCGTGCTCTCCCAAGCATCCGACCACCAGCGGTTGCGCAGCGCCTCGCACCACGGCCCGGCTGAAGCCGTACCGGCGGTGGCGCGCGACGTCTTCCGCCGAGGCTTCCAGGCGCCCGAGGCGAGCGTCGGCATGTCCAGAGCGAGGGATTCGCCACAGCACGGCCTGCGTTCGAGGCTGAAAGCCCCGACGGCGGTACCACGCTGCTGCGGGCGCCCCTGCGCGAACATCGAGGCTCAGCACCGACGACTGCGCACGTCTCTCCCAGGCCTCGAACAACGCCCGACCAACCCCCCGACCTCGCGCATGGGGATAGGTCGCGATCTGGTTGAGGTGAGACCGACCCGACTGCTCGCGGATGTGTGCGTAGCCAACGAGTGTGTCGCGCTCGAAAGCTCCAAGGGCGCTGTGCTCCGCGCCTTCACCAAGAACGTCGGCATAGTAGCGAGCGACCCCGTGGCCGGCGAAGATCGTGGTCTCGAGTTCCGAGGGGTCGAACGACGCGCGATGAAGATCGACCAGCTCCTGGGCATGCTCTGGGCCGAGCTCACGGACTCGCAGCCGACGCTCGACGTTCAGGTCATCCATGGCCGCCGGTGCGTCCTGTTCCACGCCGCGGGCGCTCAGCACCGCGAGCACGGACTCGAGCAAGATTCGAACGTCACCACGAAGGCTCAGGGTCTCGACGTATCGCGCGTCGGCTTCGAGACGCTCCCTCCACGGAAGGTGGTTTCGACCGAGAACTTGAGCGAGCCCGGTGATCCCAGGTCGCACGGTCTCCCGCGTCCGTTCGCGCGTCGAGAAGTAGGGCCGATAGCGCTCCAGCAGCGGACGCGGACCCACCAGACTCATGTCTCCGAGGAGCACATTGATGAGCTCGGGCAACTCATCGAGGCTGCTGTGCCGAAGCCAACGGCCCACGCGAGTGAGCCGCTCCCCGTCGCTGAGCAAAGAACCGTCGGGACCCCGCGCATCCGTCATCGTACGAAACTTCAGGATCGTGAACGGCCGGCCGCCACGCCCAGGCCTGCGCTGCCGAAACAGCACCGGAGCACCAAGCTGCGTGCGTACCACCGCCGCCACACCCAGCAGCAGCGGCCAAGACACGGCCAGTGCAGCACCGGATACTGCGACGTCGAGCACCCGCTTTCCGCGGCGTGCATACCCGTCGTCGTTCACCTCATGGGTTCGTGCACGGGCCCCGTGACTTCCGTGGAAAAAAGTTCAGCGGGCCGCGACAGCCAGGACCTTGTCCAGAATCTGCTCGGCATCCGCGAGAGCCGGCTCGTCCAGCGTGGGGTGGGTCGTGAACGACAACGCAACGCGAGCGAGCTGCGCGGCCACGGGAAGCTCCGGCCGCGGAAGTCGATCGAACACCTTCTCCCGGAAAATCTCCGTGCAGCTTCCAACCCTGCACGGCAACCCCTCGGCCTCGAGGGCCACCATCAAGCGGTCCCGGTCCCATCCGGGCGCGAGAGCCTCTGGTCGTACTCGCGTGTAGAGGCGGTAGTAGGCGCAGTAGACGTCTCGAGGCGGCAGCGGGGTGTCGAACGCGGCATGGCGGCTCAGCGCCCGGCGAAGACGCGCCGCATGCTCGCGCCGGCGGGTCACCCAAGCATCGAGCTTGCCCAACTGAAGCAACCCGACCGCTGCCTGAAGCTCCGTCATGCGTCCATTGGTCCCCAGCGTCTCGTGCAGCCACCGAAACCCCGGCGGGTGTTCCCGCTCGTACACGGCCTCCCAGCTCTTTCCATGGTCTTTGGCGCTCCAGATCTTGCGGGCGAGGGTCCCGTCTGGGGTGACGACCATTCCTCCCTCTCCGGCGGTCGTCATGATCTTGTCCTGGCAGAACGAGAACGCGGCCACGTCGGAGAACGAGCCGATGCGCTGCTCTCCCACAGCGGCGCCGTGTGCTTGGGCGCAGTCCTCGATGAACGCGTAGCCCTGGGTCCTACACAGCTCGGCGAGCTCGACGACCCGCGCGGGCCAGCCCCCAAGGTGAACGGCGATCACCGCCCGCGTGCGCTCGGTCGCCACCGCCTCGACGCTCTCGGGTGTCAGGTTGCCGCTGCGAGGGCACAAATCGGCGAAAACCGGCCGTGCGCCCAGCCGCAGAACCGCGCTCGCAGTGGCCACGAACGTGCAGCTGGGAACGATGACCTCGTCGCCCGCCTTGATCCCGAGCCCCTGCAGGGCGACTTCGATTGCGACGGTTCCGTTGGCCACCGCGATGC
>CAYGTG010001243.1:0-2695 GCA_964352485.1 uncultured Nannocystaceae bacterium
CCCTGCAGTTCGATGTCACCGACGATCACGTCGCGAACCTCGCGCACCTCGCGCGCGAACCATACCTTGCCGAGGAGTCGGGTTCACGGGTCTAAAGGAACCGGCGCGGCCCGCTTGCGTCCCCGCGCCGTCTACACGGAAACTCCGACCCCCCAATGATTAACTTGCTAGGTTTTTCCGCGCCCGTGTTGGTGGGCGCGAGCAACGCCCTCCACGCGTTCTTCTTGTTGAAGGATGACAAGGTCCCCAACGAGGCGGCCGTGGCCATCGCTCCAACGGTCGGGTGGTTGATGCTCGCCGGCGCGGTCTCCCTCGTCGTCATGCTCATCGTGCGCAACGAGTACTGGCGCCGCTGGTGGCTGACCATGGAGGACCCGCGTGCCATGGGGGTCTACCGAATCGTGTTTGGGATCTTCGTGATCGCGAACATGAACGACTTCTACGAGTACTGGATCATGCTCTTCACCGACGAAGGCATCTTCCCTGCCGACGTCGCGCGTCAGGTTCACGCTTCGGGCCAATTTGCGGGCTATGGGGACGGCTTCTCTGAAGACTCGCCCCTGGGATTCTTCGACAACCGAGCGATCTGGGAGTTTCTCAAGGGCCCGAAGTACTCGCTCCTGTACTTCTGGGACAGCCCGACGGCGTTTTGGATCCACATGGTGGCGTTTCAGCTGTGCGCCCTCATGTTCGTGATCGGATTCCGCACCCGGCTGATGGGGGTCCTCACCTTCTTCTTGATGAACTCGATCTTCTTCCGGAATCACCTGTTCTGGGAAGGCACCGAGCTCGTCTACCGGGTCTACCTCGCGTACCTCATCTGCGGGCGCAGCGGGCACGCGTACAGCGTCGACAACTGGCTGCGATGCCGAAAGCTCCGCAAGAAGGGCCTGCTCTCGACGCGGGACGGTCCTGGCGGAGGTGCGGGCCTGGCTCCTGACGAGGACCATCCCAAGGGCCTGCAAGCGATCTATCGCCTCATTCCAGCGTGGCCTCGCCGACTGGCGATCTTGCAGCTCGCGGCGACCTACGCCACCACCGGCATCCTCAAGGACGGCAGCGTATGGGCCAAGGGGGACGCGGTCTACTACGCGTGGAACATGGACCATTTCTATCGGTTCCACCCCCAGCGCATCGCCGCGCTCACCGGGACCAACCTGCTGCGCTTCTCCGCCTGGTTCGCGCACTGGGGAGAGGTGTTCTTCTTCCTCGTCGCCATCGGCGTCCTGGTGAAGTGGGCCATGGGTGAGAAGTTCCCGCCGGCCAAAGGATGGCGCGCATGGGTCGTTCGGCTGTGTTGGGCGTCGCTGATCGGCACCTCGGCCGCGATCATCGCGATCGCCTGGAAGGTCCACTTCGTCCCGGCGATTCACCGCACCGTGTTCTTGTCGCTTTGGGTCGGGGGCTTCCTCGCACTGTGGGCGCTGTGGTGGAAGCTCGGGCGCAAGCCGTTTCGCATTCGAGGGCGTGTGGGCATGTGGATGGTGTGGGTCGCCTTCGTCGCCTTCGTCGACCTGATGCTGTGGCTGATGACCTTTCCCCTGCTCAACGCAAAGCAGAAGCTGATGCCAGAGTGGATCTGGCGGAAGATCGGCATCCTCGGCGCGTGGACCACCATCGCGATCGTCGTTCCTTGGCTGACCATGAAGTTCATGCCTGGGCTGATCGCAAAAGTCCGAACGCTCCTCCGCATCGACGGCGCCGCGGCGGATGGGTTTCTCGAGCAGAAACACGACATCGACCAGCACTGGGTCGCCACGTGGATCCTCGGCCGCCGGATCTGGTTGACCTGGCACGTCGCGCTGATGGGCGGGATCTTCGTCCTGATGAACATCGGCCAGTTCCAAACGGGGATGCTGTCGCAGACGTTTGTCTACCTGTATGGCGCAGAGGCGGCGTGGATCGTCGCCTGGGTGCTGTTCAAGCTGAAGCTGTCCAAGCACGCGAAGCCGCTGCCGGCCGAAGACCCCACGCTCCCGCATCACCGTCGCGACGCGGTAAAGCTGCCGGAGTGGGCGCTATACCTGGGGCTGGCCACGATCCTGGCGGGCATCTTCGTCCGGGTGGAAGTCCAACCCGAGTGGGAGTGGCGCTGGATCTGGGTCGGTGGAATCGCGTTCCTCGCTGGCGTCGGTTTTGTGACGGCACGCACCCACAAAGGCAAGCGACTCGAGACCCCCGAGCTCATCCCAGGACGTTTTCCTGCCCCAGACAGCAACGCGCTTCGCACCGAGGGAGATGCGACCAAGATGCCCTGGGCCTACGGCCCGTTGGGGCGCTTCATCATCAGCGCGCTGATGGCCTGGCAAATCTCGGCGGTCACGGTCTGGCTCACTCCCGACAAGGACAGCCTGAGCACCTGGCGCAACGACTCTCGGCGGGTCTTCACCAAGTGGCTCACAGTCACGCAGACCGACCAGGGATGGGGCATGTTCGCGCCCAACCCACCGCGCACCAACGTGTTCCTCAAGGTCCTCGTCACCGATGCGGAGGGAGAGGTCTACGACCTCAAGACCGACGTCTACGCGGCCGAGCGCAAGCCGATCCCATGGATCTGGAACGACCGAATGCGCAAGATGAACCGACGGATCATCGGCGGCGAGTCGGGCGACACGCAGTGGTACCGCAAGTGGTACGGCCGCTACATCTGCCGGCAATGGGCGCTGGAGCACGAGGGTGTGGCGCCCAAGAAGGT
>CAYGTG010001244.1:0-1643 GCA_964352485.1 uncultured Nannocystaceae bacterium
GGGGATCGGCATCGGGCGGGCACGGCTGCGGCGCCACCAAGACGGGCTCGCCATCACCCTGCGTCACGAAGATGTGGCCGAGCGCGTCGTTCTGGGAGATCGGTCGATCGAAGTGAAGGAGGAAAAAACCGTCCAACCCGGCGTCCAAGTCGCCATCTTGCGGCGTGCTCATCTCCAACCGCGGACCCAGCTGGGGCTCTCCGGTCGAATCGCCCGTGTCCGCGCCAATGGTGACTTCGCTTGACGCTGATGGCTCTTCGGTGTCCGACCCGGTGGTCGCTGGGAGGCCGGAGGTGTCGGAGCTGGAGCTGGTGGCCGAAGTCGGCGTGGTGCCCGATGTATCCTCGCTTGGGCCAGATGAACTCACCCCATCCGTCTGCGCGGCGATGCCAGCGGGAGGCTCGTCCGGATCGAAGCACCCGGAACCGGTCAGAGTCAGCAGCGAGAGAATCGCGGTCGTTCGTTTCATGGCGTGCGACCGAGCGAGCGGCTCGGCGACCCAACAATAGAGTCGGAATCCGCCCGACGGATCACGTACCGGCGAGTTTATTTTCCGCCGACGCGACGGGGCCCTGGCCCGCCGCGACCTCAGTCGTCCGCGTAGACGGCTTCTTCTTTTTCCTGCGCCTCTTTGCACTGAATGCAGAGCTGCGCCTCGGGTCGGGCCTGCAGGCGCTTGAGCGAGATGGGCTCGTCGCACTCTTCGCAGAGCCCGTACTCTCGGTCGTCGATCTTGCGCAGGGCCTTGTCGATCTTACCCATCAGGAACCGTTCCCGACCCCGGAGACGAAAGGAGAACGCCTGCATGTACTCGCTCGACGCCTGGTCTACCTCGTCCATCCGCTCTTCGGACGGGACGACCATGTCGTTGTCGAGCGTCCGCTTCGCTTCCTCGATGAGGTGATCCCGCTTTTCTCTAAGCAGTTTGGCGAAGGCGTCGAGTTGTGGCTTCGTCAGTTCGGTCATGGCAGCGCGCAACCTGATGACCCCGGAGGTCCGAGGACGCAGGACAATAGGGGCTTTGCGTTCTGCAAACAACGGCAAAAACGACCAGGTTTTGATCGACCGATCGTGCCGGCTGTCCGGCCCACGCTCGCCCAATCGGGGGAGTCTCGTACCTGGAGAGATCGCGCTTGGAGCCCTTCGGTCCAAAAAAGCAGCACCTCGGTCCCAGATCGGCGCTGAATTCGTCAAAATGCGAGGGTTCAGGCGTTGACAACATGTCCTCCGGGGGCCTACCTTTGTGCGACTTTGCCGCATTTTGGCGGAAAGAGTGCGCAACATGGCCAGCTCTGACAAGCGTAAGCAAAGCCTCTATTTCCCCGAGCAGATGTTGAAGGAGATCCAAGAGGAGGCCGCGCGGCAAGACCGCTCGCTCTCCTGGATCGTCCAAAAAGCGTGGAAGATCGCGCGGAAAGACATCATGAAATACCCGAGCGTCAATGAAGTGCCCGACGACGCTCCAGATGACGAGCGCGGCAAGAACGAGTAACAAGGCAAACCGACCACCGGGCCGGCTTGCGAGGGGCGCTCTGTGCGACCCGACTCCTGTATGGACGAAGGCTGGCATGTGCTGCATGCCCGCTGAGTATCTCGGTCGCAGCAGCATAGCCCCATGCTTTCCCGCGACACCAGCATAACTA
>CAYGTG010001244.1:1653-2690 GCA_964352485.1 uncultured Nannocystaceae bacterium
GTGCTGCTTTGCCCCTTGCTTTCCGGCGCGCCCAGCATTCGTACGGCGTCGCCTCTTTGCGGCGCGGTCCGGGTTAATGTCCTCGATGCATTCCGAAGCTGACTCTGCGCCTCCCAGCGCTGGAGTCCGCGCCGAAACTGAGCGATTTCTGGACCGTCCAGACGGAGCATCGTTGTGCGTTCAGGCCTGGGGCGAGCGAGGTGCGCCCACCATTCTCATCCTGGACGGCATCGGATGTGCGGGCTGGGCATTCCGAAAGATCTTGCCGGTCTTACGTGACGACTTCCGCATCCTGTTGATGCACTACCGGGGCCACGGGCGTTCACCGAATCCGCCACGGCCGTGGAATCTGGGCTTGGACGTGTTCGCCGACGACGCGGAGGCGACGTTGCGCAGCGAAGGCGCCGATCAGGCGGTGCTGGTGGGATTCTCGATGGGCTTCCAGGTCGCCCTCGAGATGTACAAGCGTCATCGCACCCGGGTTGCTGGGATGATCTCCATCGCGGGACCTTCCGGCCGTGCAGTTGCGCAGTTCCAAGGCACCGACATCATCGGGCATGCCCTCCCCTTCTTGCGCGCTGCGACTCGGCACGCCTCAGATCTGACCGTCCGGGTGTGGAAGGCCCTGGTCCCCAACCCGACGCTGCGGCGACTCGGGATGGGGAGCCAGCTCAACCTCGACCGCATCGACATGGAGGACATCGACTTTTACCTGTCTCAGATGTCGAAGATGAGCCCAGAGCTCTTCCTCGAGGTGCTGCAGCAGGCCGCCCGCCACAGCACCGAGGACGTCATGCCTCGCGTGCGCGTGCCGTCGCTGATCATGGCAGGGGGTCAGGACACCTTCATCCCGCTGTCGACCATGCGGGACGTGGCCTTCTCGATTCCCGGCGCGCAGTGGGTGGTGATCCCTGAGGCTTCCCACGCGCTGCCGGCCGAGTATCCACGGGACGTCGCCGAGCACATCCGCCGGTTTACGACCGAGGTCACCTAGGGGCCGCATCGCCAGCCCGGAGCGCCCCCGCGGTTCTCTCGCT
>CAYGTG010001245.1:0-2684 GCA_964352485.1 uncultured Nannocystaceae bacterium
CACCGCTACCCCTTTCTATTTTAACCCGGATCGAACTTTGGGCATGAGGTACTAGAGCATCGTAGAGCTGACCGCGCTCGGGTATCATGCCGGCGATGAGCACCCCCCAGCTCCACAAGACGGAGGTGGATCTCGACGGCCTGATGCGCGTGTTGGGCCAGCACCTCTACTCGACGCCGAACGTGGTCGTGCGAGAGCTGGTGCAGAACGCTCATGATTCGTGCGTCCGCCGAGCGCACGAACAACCCGGCGCACCGAAGCCGTCGATCTCGATCCGTGCCGACCCCAACGAGGGCTGGCTGCACGTCGAGGACAACGGCGCCGGGCTGACGCGCGACGAGATTCAGACCTACCTTGCGACGGTCGGACGTGGCCGTACCCGCGAGCTCCGAGAGGACGGCGCGGATGGGCTGATCGGACTGTTTGGGCTCGGTTTTCTCTCCACGTACGTCGTCGCAGAACGCACCGAAGTGTGGACGAGCTCGCACAAGGAACCCGCTCACGCGTGGCGATTCACGTCCCGGTCCGGCCACCAGTACACGATCGAGGAGGCGGCCGCCCGCAACGTGGGGACCTGCGTCAGCCTGCGTCTCGAGGAGGCCCACCGTTCCCTGGCTCAGATGGGTCCGCTGCGGGCCCTCCTGGAGAAGTATTGCTCGCTGCTGAGCATCCCGTTGACCCTCGAAGGGTACGGCCCGATCAACGGGGACCCGCCGCCTTGGCGCGATGCAGATGCCGGCGCGCTGAAGCGGCGAAAACAAGGCATGGCGTTCGCCGAGCGCTACGAGCAACGCTTCACGCCGCTTTGCACCCTCGAGATCACCGACGGTGCAGACGGTCCGTCCGGTGCCCACGTCGAGGGTCTCTTGTGGATTCAAGACGGCTCGTCGTACGGCAGCGCCGACAACCGCAACGTGTCCGTGTTTGTCCGCGGCATGCTGGTGGACGACGACGCGCGACACCTGCTCCCGGAGTGGGCATCGTTCGTCGGCGCCATCGTCGAGTCGGACCAACTTGTCCCGACCGCGAGCCGGGAAGACCTCCAGCGCGACGAGTTCTACGCACACGCCCGCAGCACGCTCGCTCGCTCCCTGATGAATGAGCTCGCCCGATTGGCCAAGGACGAGCCGCACACGTGGCGCCGGGTCGTCCGTCGACACAATGAGGCCCTGCTGGGGTGTTCGCTTGCTGCGCCCGGCTTGTTCGACCTGGTTGCCGATGAGCTGACCGTCCCCACGTCCATGGGCAACCTCGACCTCGCGACGATCGTGCGGCGCTCGTCAGGGACGGTCTATGTCAGCCAGAGCGAACGACCCGGGGTGGAGTCCCTGCTCTACCGTGCCCGCGACATCCCGGTCGTGCTTGGAAGGCGGTACGGTGCGCTCGGGTTTGTGCAGCGCTACTGCGACGCGCGATCGGGGGCGGTCCATGTGATCGGCGACGGCGCCGACGAGCGCCTCCTTGGCGTGCAGCCCAAGGACGCCCTCGACGCTCGCCTGGTGAGGTGGTTCGGGGCCGAGGACCTGGAGGTCCTCGCCGCGCGGTTCGAGCCGAAGTCCCTGCCCTTCGTCGCGCTCGTCGATCGCAAGCAGGAACTCAAGGCCAGGATCGAAGACGACCAGGCCGATGCGGCGATGGGCGCCGCCACGCTCGCGCTCGCGCGAAGCTTCACGAAGACCATCCGAAAGCGAGCAGCGCAGCTTCTGTACGTCAACCTCGCCTGCCCGGCGATCGAGGCCGTCCTCGAATGCACAGACGAGCGCCGAGCGGCCAGTGGAGTCCGTCTGCTTCGGGCGGTGCTCGGCATGCTCACAGCACAGGACGACCTGCGCGGGACCCCCACACTCGACGAGGCCTTGCTCGATCTTCAGCACGCCGTCTGCGTGCTGACCGATGCGGGAGGAGATGCACAGCGATGAACATCTGGGCGTGGGTCTACGACAAACAGGAACAACTGCGCGAGGCAGGCCACCACCGCCTCGCCGCCGTGATGGACGATCTACCCACGGCCGTCTGCGACATGCGGCATGAACAAGCCGAGGCCATGGTCCCCGAAGGCCTCGCCCTTGCCCAACACCTCGAAGAGCCCTGGGTCGAGATTTTCCTGCGCCACTGGCTCATGCAGAGCCGGGTGCTGCACCGCTACCAAGGACGGGACAACCTCGAGGGGTGCATCTCCCTGCTGGAGTTCTCGCATCGCCCCGGCAACCGCGAGTGCCCGCAAAGTCTGTGCGTCGTCCAAGACTTCGCGAACTGCTACGGGGTGACCGACGGGCCCGGATACGCCCAGGAGCGCCTGTCGGTCACCGAAGAAGCACTCGGGCGCATCGACCCGACCTGGCCCTGCTTCGAGTGCATCAGCCTGGAGCGGGCCGGCGCCCTGCACGACGCAGGCAGGCTTCAAGAGGCGGTGGACTTCATCGACGCGCAGCTCGAAGCGGCAACGGCCGCCGACGTCGTACGAAGCCACGACAAGATGTTCAAGAACAAGGCCCACTGCCTCGTTCTGCTGGGCCGAAGCGAAGAGGCGCTGGCCTTGCTGCGCGCGGCACCACCAAGTTCAGCCTCGGGGGAGAGCGGCGCGGTGGGGTACAAGGTCGCGCTGGCCGAGGCCTTGACCGCGGTCGGACCCCCCCAGGACGCGAGCCGCCCCCTCCCCGCGGAGGAAGACATCGACGACCGCG
>CAYGTG010001246.1:0-2682 GCA_964352485.1 uncultured Nannocystaceae bacterium
CTTCTTGGCTGTCTTTTTCGAGGTGGGTCGCTTCGCCGTTTTCTTACGCTTGGTGGTGCTCATGGTCGCAGGCCAATCCCGTCGGGGATGCGAGCCTACGGCCGCCCGCAGGCGTGGTCAAATGCCTCTCACGGGTCGCCCGAGCGCGTTGCAGGCGTGTTTGAAGGCATGCTTCGCCGCGGTGTAGGCTCCGCGCGTGGAGGCTCCGATCATCCCGTCCGCGTTTCGTGCTGTCCCTCGGACCGGCGTCATCTACGTCACGACCGAAGCGGTCAAGCGGGGCTACGACGGCTCCGATCCCAGCTGGTGCAACCTGGGGCAGGGCCAGCCGGAAACGGGCGACATCGAGGGCGCGCCCCCGCGCATCAATACCGTGGAGATCGCGGAGTTCGATCGGGACTATGCGCCGGTCTCGGGCCTGACCGAGCTCCGGGAGTCGGTGGCCGCGATGTACAACCGCCTCTATCGCCGCGGGATGCCGTCGCAGTACACCGCACAGAACGTCTCGATCAGCTCCGGCGGACGTGCTGCGCTCACCCGCGCCGCCGCAAGCATCGGAACCGTGCACCTGGGCCACTTTTTGCCCGACTACACCGCGTACGAGGAGCTGCTCGAGATCTTTCGCGCGTTCACTTCGATCCCCATCCTGCTCGAGCCCGAGCGTGGCTACGCGTTCAGCCCCGAGGATCTCCGTAAAGAAGTCCAAGGCCGGGGCCTATCCGCGCTGCTGATGTCCAACCCGTGCAACCCCACGGGCAAGCTCGTCAGCGGTGAGGACCTCCGGGGGTTCGTGGACGTGGCCCGAGAACTCGACTGCACCCTGCTGCTCGACGAGTTCTACTCCCACTACATTTGGTCCGAGACGCCGGGCGAGCTTCCGATCGAGAGCGCCGCCCGCTACGTCGAAGACGTCGACCGCGATCCGGTGGTGCTCTTCGATGGACTCACCAAGAACTGGCGCTACCCCGGCTGGCGCGTGGCGTGGACCGTGGGACCCAAGTCGGTCATCGACGTGATGGGCAGCGCGGGCTCATTCCTCGATGGCGGAGGCAGCCGACCCCTGCAACGAGCCGCCCTCGCCGCGCTCGAGCCCTGTGTCGTCGAGGCGGAGACGCTCGCCATCAGCGCGACCTTCCGCCGCAAGCGCAACAAGTTCATCGCGCGCCTCCAGGATCTTGGGGTCGAGTTCGACCACATGCCCGAAGGCACCTTCTACGCCTGGGGCAACCTCTCCAAGCTTCCGGCTCCGCTCAACGACGGCATGGGCCTGTTCCGCGCCGCGCTCGAGGAGAAGGTCATCACCGTCCCCGGCGAGTTCTTCGACGTGAACCCTGGCAAGCGCAGGCAGAACACGTCGCGATTCCGCGGCTACAGCCGGTTCTCGTTTGGGCCCGAGTGGCAGACGTTGGAAACAGCGTGCGATCGCATCGAGGCGCTGATCGCCAAGCACCGTTGAGCTTTGCAGACGCTCAGCCTCTCCCCATCACCTGCGCCACGCGGTGCACCATCTCTACGGACGCGTCGATCTCCGCCCGCCGAAGCGCCACGCTCTCGACGTTGCATCCGATCGCAAACCCCTTCGCTTCAGCGAACGCATGCAGCTCCTCAAACGCTGCCAGCGCCGTATCCACCGAGGTCTGCAAAATGTCCCCGGCCGCGCGCAGCTCGTTCTGCACCCACCGCGGAACCACAACGCCGAGCCAATCGAGAAACTCCAGCGTCTTGAGTGAGCCGCATGGGCTCAGGGTGACCAAGACCGCAGGCATGGGCTTGTGGTCGCGGACGCTGCGGAACCACAGGTCGCTGAGCAGGTCCTTGGTGGCGGTGACGTCGTAGACGGCCTGGCTGACGAAGAACGAGCAGCCGGCGTGCTGCTTGAACGCGATGCGGGCGTCTTCTTCCCCGCGGCTGCGGTGTCGCTCAGCGATGGCCACCCCGCCGAGCAGCAGCTCGGGGTAGTTCGCGGACCGGAGTCTGTAGGCATCCGAGAGCCGCAGTCGAACGGTCGCGTCGGCCGAGGGCGCGCCCACGAAGACCGTGGATACTCGCTGGGCTTGCGCGCGTTGCATCCACGCCAGCAGCTCGTCCTCCCCCTGCTTGGCGACCGAGCGATAGACGAGCTTGTCGACCTCCAGCCCAGCGAGGTCCACGGTGGCATACTCCAGGGGTTCGACGGTCTGCAGGTACGGAAACGGCCGGACGGCATCGGTGCGGCTGCTCTCATCCTGCAGGTCGTAGACGACCAGCGCGTCCACGGGCAGGGCCTCAATGCGAGTCCTCTGCTGCTCGGCGAGGCTCTTGCGCCGCGGCGCGTCGAAAGAGACCTTGGGCGGCGTGATGCCGTAGGTGAGGCGCGGAACGTCCGCGGGCCAGGGCTGCCGCATGCGGCTGTCTATCACGGGTGCTGCGGGCCTCGCTCGAGGATGAGCAGCGCCGCGGCCATCACCTCGAGCGTGCCGTGAAATCGTGCCATCCGGAAGTAGCCCCGGCCGGCGGCGAGCATGTCGAGGCTCGCCCAAACGATCAGGCCTATCGCCAACACTGCGACCAGCAGGAGCGCGGCGCGGCCCAGATCTCGCTCCAGGTCGCGGACGCTGGCTCGAAACGTCATCACGGTGCTTCTGCGCCGCTCCTCGTCGGGGATCATCTGCAGCCACATCGCGTAGTGCACCGACTGCATGA
>CAYGTG010001247.1:0-2680 GCA_964352485.1 uncultured Nannocystaceae bacterium
ACCCCCTGCGATGGGCCCGCTCCCGGCTCATCTTCGTCAACTCGATGAGCGACCTCTTCCACGAGGGCGTCCCCACCGACTACGTCAAAGCGATGAGCGCCGCCAACTGGCACATCTGCGTTGGCTCGGAGGGCTCCCACAGCCGAACGCTGCCACGAGGATCTGAAACTCGCGAGCCTCGGTGGTCTGCTCGGTGACATGCTGGACCAGGTCACGCGCGCGGACGGACCAGACCGCGAGGACGCCCATGGCATCGGGGGCGGTTGGCGGTGCCACGGAGTTCGTCGTCCTTGGCGTTGAGGAATCAGCGGGGAGAGCATGGGACCGCTCAGCGTGGCACTCGTCGAACGCGAAGTTCCCACCTCCCGGAGGAATTCCACTCGGCCTCCTCGAGGAAGGCGTCGCGATCGATGATGCGCGTGGGTCCATCGACGGACTTGACCTCGATGTTGCCAAAGTCATCGTGTAGCCACTTCGTCGACGGGGAACACAAACCGTCACGGCGCAGTTCAACGACCTCCCGAGTCGCTCCCGGCGGGATCTGAACCCATTCAGAGCCGTCGGATCGAGCGTGAAGCGACTCGGGTGTTTCGTTGATCACCCATATCGGAACCGGTATGGCAGATGTCCCGAGAAGCGCCCCCAGTCCCAGGAGGAGGAAGAATGGGCGGCGTCGGAATGCGAAGTTCGTCGTCATGTGAGTCTCGCTCGACCGATCGAGAGAAGCCGGCGAATATCGTCGTTCGAAGCGTGGATTCGCTCAGACGGCGAGGACGCCCATGGCATCGGGGGCGGTTGGCGGTGCCGAGGAGTTCGTCGTCCTTGCGGTGAGGTCAGCGGGGAGAGCATGGGAAGTTCTCAGCGCGGTGCTCGTTGAACTCGAAGCTTCCAGATTCCAGAGGAACTCCACTCGGCCTCGCGGAGGAAAGCCTCACGATCGATGACGCGCGTGGCTCCACTGGCGAACTCAAGCTCGATGTGGACGAAATTCTCGGGGAGCCACCGGTTGGGCGGGGAGCATAGCCCACCATGACCGAACGTGGCGACGCTGCGAGTCTCTCCCTGTGGGATCTCCATCCACTCGGAGTCGTCGTATCGAGCGCGAAGAGACTCCCCAGTTTGATTGGCCACGAATATTGGGACCGGGACGGGCGAAGTGCCGAGTAGAGCACCCAGCCCGACGAGGAGGAGGAAAGGCCGGCGGCGGAACGCGATTCGGGCGCTCATGTCAGCTTTGCCTTGCCAATCGAAAGAAGCCGGGGAATGTCGTCGTTCGAAGCGTGTACACGCTGGTAGTAGTCGGACGGATCGGCGTCGGCGTAGTAGACCATGAGGTCGATTTCGTCGGGGGACGGAGGGTAGACCGGGGAGGCGTCGTGGGTTTGCTGGTCGAGTCCACTGCTTCCCTTGTGTGTAAGGGAGAAGTGCTTCCCGCTGGAGTCCGACAGGACGGTGTGTCCGAACTCGTGCGCCGAGGTGTATCTGAACCGGTTGTCCGTGGCGATTCGAGCGGCTGCTTTGGGGTTGCTTTCGCCAGCCGCGGTCGCCTCCGCCAGGAAGTGCCCAGCGTTGTACGCAATCCTCCCGTCGATCACGCCAAAGTTGTGGGAGCGCGCATACTCGGAGTCGTTTGAGACGTAGACGTCGAAGTCGAGCGTGTCGTCTTCGTCCTGATCGACCACCTTTGGGTGGAGGGTCACCGTGTACTGCTCGCCCTCGATTTCGACCTTCGGTCCGGACGTTCTCGACCAATACCGCTCGACAGCCTCGATGAAGAGCTTTGTGAGTCGCTCGGAAATGAGCCGAGTGCCCAGGTCGTCCCACGCCAAGCCGAAGCGAAGCCAGACGTCGACCTCCTTCTTGTTGCGGTCGATGTCGATGTCGAACCATCCCGGTGAGTCGTTCTCGAACTCAAGGTTGACGGAGCCGTAGTCGCCGGTGGCGAGTGGGTAGTGCCAGGCGATCACCATGACCTGCACCGGTGCGTCGTGGGTCCGCCAGTTCGAGAATCGTCCGTCGATGAACCCGTCCCACGACCACTTGTGGGTCCCCAACCGGGAGAGCGAACCAGAGTCGTGTTTCTCTTCGTGCACGCGGTTCTTGCCGACGAAGACGCGGATCTCGATGTTGTCGAGCGTGTAGCTGCCGCCGGAGTGGGCTTTCTCGATGGTGATCTCGAACTGTGCTCCGGGCTCAAACGTTGCGGTCGAGCCAATGTCCGCGTCCCCGGTGTTGAGCGGTGCGAGTTCTCCATCAGCCAGCGATATGCTCACATCGAAATGAACACCGCCTGTGCGCAGGAGATTGAGGCCACCAAGAGTTGTCAGTCGGGTCATGGTGCTGCCTCAGCAACCGTGCTCGAGTTCGAGGCGGTCACGGGTCTCGTCGTCGGGCGAACCGGTGGGTTCGAGTTCACATCGCTGTTGAAACTGGGTGAGCGCGCTTGGGATGGCCTCGGTGGTCGCATCGTAGCCGAGGTTGCGAAGTCGGCCTGCCACGCCGGCGTCGTCACTGACGGCCGGAAGCGTACCGAGCTCGAGAGGGACCTCCTTGCCGCGGCCGCCGGCCTCTTCGAGGTGAAGGACCCCGTGCCGGACGCTCGCGGGGACGCGGAACTCGAGGTAGCCGTCCGCGGCGGTGCTGGACTCCAGCAGCTCGTCGTCCACGAGGTCGACCCGGG
>CAYGTG010001248.1:0-2678 GCA_964352485.1 uncultured Nannocystaceae bacterium
AACTCGGTGCGATCACTGGCGATGAGACCCTCTACGCGATGGGATACGACGTGCTCACGCGCTCGGTCGGCACGGTAAGCACCCAGCCCTTCCGCTCCGGTTTTCTGATTCAGGCCGTGGGCCACGCGGTGGGGCCGGTGCGAGAAGTCGTGATCGCAGGGGACCCGGACGACCCCACCACCGCCGCCCTGTGGTTGACCCTGCGTGGAGACAACCACGCAAACGTGCTCCCGGTGCTGATTCCCGCTTCGGGCCTCCGGGACACCAAGCAGGCAGCCTATCCAGCGCTCGCGGGCAAGCGGGCGCTCCAGGGCAAAGCGACCGCCTTCGTCTGCCAGCGCGGCAGCTGCCAGAAGCCAACCTCCAGCCCCAGAGAGTTGCGCACCCAACTCGACGCGGCGCTTCTTCAGAGGCCCTGAACAGCCCCGTGGGTTGGCTTATCTCCGGTCTCGACGACTCGAACGGTACGGATCGAGAATAGACGTCCGGTTGTTCCGACTCGGCGGAAGCCATCCGCAAACGCGGTGTCATCTCCTTGATGCTGCGAGCGGGCCTGAGCCGCCGTACACTTGGCCGCGCAATGTCCAAGATCGAGTTCAACATCCGTGATCTCAAGACAGGCGACGTCGTGTGTGCCGAGTTCCCCGACCTTGCGGCAGCGCAGAGCTGGCTCGTCGAGCGGCCCGCCTTCATGCAGGTATTGCGACTCGTGACCACGGTCGCGCCGCAAACGGAGGCTCAGCTTCGCGAAGCGATGCGCCCGCTCGACGACGAAGAGCGCGCGCTCATGATCGAGGCGGAGCAAGCGGCGTTGGCCGACCGCGCAGAGGCCCTCGCCCGGCTGCAAGAAGCCAAGGACACCGCGCCCAAGGACCCGAACCGACCGATGGAACTTCGTTGGGCACTGAGCACAGGTCTGTCGATGAACGACGCCTCCGACGACCGCGAGATCACCGACGTCGCCCGAACGGCAGTGCTCGCGTGGATCGCTGAGCGTGACACCTGGGTCGAGGATCGCGGGCAGCGGGTCGCGGCCGCGAGCGTCTCCGTGTGGCCAGGGCCGATCCCCGGCGGCAACGAAGCCGAGCGAATCCCTCCGGGCGGCACCTTCGTCACCGGCAACCGAACCCCGGACGCCTGAGGGAGTCGCACCCGGGTCACCGTCGTCGCGATCGCCCGAAGGCTCAGTCGCAGACGCCCCCGACAAAGCCGGGGGGAATCGTGAAGGCGAAGGCCTCGTTTCCAAAGTTCGCCCGCAACGTGTCGCCCTGTCCCAGCGTGAGCGCGGGAAACAGAGACGTGGATTCGTCGTAGCCAAACGATGTGCCCTCGGACTGGGTGGGTCCCCCCTCGAATCCCCAGGCTCCGTTGACGTGGACCCATGCGCGCTGCAGCGTGACGTCGACCGCGACCCCGACGATGTCGCCATCCTCGACCGTCAAGCCGCTGGCCCCGACTCCTTGCACGCTCCCGTTCATGGCCAGGCCGAATCCGTCCGATCCACTCGGACCCAGCTCGAGGAGCATGGTCGTGTCCGCCGTGCCGATCCGGACCCAGCCCGAGCCGCCCGCGACGACCTCCACCTCCCAGTAGTGCCGATCGTCGACCGGCGTGTCCGCCCGCACCGAGTCATTGACGCTATCCACGCTCACCGTGACCGCGCGAGAATCCTCCAAGAACTCGATGTTGGACTGGGCGTCCGCTGGGTTCCAGCGCGCCGGCTCTGTCGCACAGGGCAACCCGCACGGCTCGCACGCCCCTCCGCAGTCGACCCCCTGCTCGCCCCCATTGAGGATCCCGTCGTTGCAGCCAACGTCCTTTTCCGCGCACACTCCAGCGGCGCACAGGCCAGAGAGGCAATCAAGGCTGGAGCTGCACATCTGGCCAACGCTGCACCCCGGACACGGCCCGCCGCAGTCGAGGTCACTCTCGCCCCCGTTGAGCATGCGGTCGTCGCAGGCGGGTCCGTCTTCGGTCGTGGATATCCCCGAGTCCCCAGTCTGCGAGGAGGATCCGCTCGTCGTCGCGCCGCCGCTCGGAGGCGTCGTGGTCCCCGCGCTCGTCGATCCCGTGCTCGTGCTGTCGGTGAGGTTGGAGGTCGCGCTCGAGGCGGTTGCTGACGCCGAGGCCCCGGACGTGGCCTCGGTCTCCGCAACGTCGGGGTCCGTTGCACACTCGCCCGCATTGCCGCCACCGGCCAGGTCGCCATAGCGTCGCCCGGAGGGACAGGAGGGATCGGGAAAACTGCAGAACCCGTTCGGCTCGCACGTCCCGACCGCGCCGTCCGCCTGACACTGCTCGTCAGAGCTGCAGCCAAAGGCGTTCGGCCCGCAGCCCGTCAAGGACACTCCCGCCGCAACCACTGCCACCCACCGCACAAGCACCCGCCCGAGTCTACCAGCCGCGCGGGAGCCTCGAACGCGATGGCCCGAGAAACCCGGGAAAACCGGCGGTCCGTTTCGCGCGGGTCCAACGAGGACAGCGACGGGGTCCAGTCCCGGAAGCGGCCACGGGTCTCCGCAGTCCGCGCTCCCAACCGGCCCAAGGCCGCTCACTCCGTGTAGATGAACAGATCATCGCCGTCGGTCACGGTCACAACGACGACCGTATCGAGCGTGAACTCCGGGCCAAGCGCTTCGTAGGCGGTTTCCAGACTCTGCGCGTGCATGGGCCCGTAC
>CAYGTG010001249.1:0-480 GCA_964352485.1 uncultured Nannocystaceae bacterium
GGGTCAAAGGCGGCCGGCCCGGCGGAAAGGGGAAGGTCAAGGACGTCACCGGCTCCGCACCCGCCGGACCCGCCCAGGGCACCGGTTCATCGTGGGCTCCCAAGAGCGAGCTGTACATCGCGCAGCTTCCCCGGGCGCTCAAGCAGGTCAAGCTCGAATGCCCCGCCGCCCGTGATCTCGGCATCTCGGGGACCGTCGTGCTCAAGGTCCAGATCCGCAGCAACGGCACGGTTCGCAGCGCGAAGGTCGTCAAAGGCATCGGCAACGGCTGCGACGAGATCGCCCAAAAGGCCCTGCGGAAGACCAAGTTCAAGGCTGCGGTCGGTACCGACGGCAAGTCGACAGACTTCGAGATCGCCCGCTACGAGTACGTCTACAAAGCCTCGCGGTAGAGCACGCTGCCCCGAGCCTTCCGCTGCTACTCTTCGCCCGATGATCCGCATCCGCGGCATGCACAAGAGCTACTCCACCGGCAAAGTG
>CAYGTG010001249.1:490-2678 GCA_964352485.1 uncultured Nannocystaceae bacterium
AGAAAGCCCTGCGCAAGACCAAGTTCAAGGCCGCGGTCGGCACGGACGGCAAGAAGACCGACTTCGAGATTGCGCGCTACGAGTACGTCTACAAGGCCTCGCGCTAGACCCATCGGCTGCTACTCTGCGGCCGATGATCCGCATCCGCGGCATGCACAAGAGCTACTCCACCGGCAAAGTGGTCACCGACGTGCTGCGAGGCGTCGACCTGGACATTGCCGACGGGGAGTTTATCTCCATCATCGGCCCCTCCGGCTCCGGCAAGAGCACGCTTCTGCACGCCATCGGAGGCCTGGACAACGACTACAAGGGATCGATCGAGGTCGATGGCGCCGACCTGGCCAAGCTAACCGACACTGAGCTCAGCGCCTACCGCAACCAGACGGTCGGCTTCGTGTTTCAGTCGTTCTACCTGCTGCCGCATCTAACCTGCCTGGAGAACATCGCTCTGCCCGCGATGTTCAGACGCGCCGGTGACCTCGACGAGGCCGCCGCCAACGCGCGCGCCAAGGCCGTGCTCGAGCAGGTCGACCTCACCGACAAGGCGGGTGCGTTGCCGACCATGCTCTCCGGAGGCCAGCGTCAGCGCATCGCAATCGCCCGGGCCCTCTTCAACGAGCCCAAGATTATTCTGTGCGATGAGCCGACGGGCAACCTCGACCGCAAGACCGGTGACGCGATCTTGGACCTGTTCCGAACGCTCAACGAGAAGGATGGCATCACCGTGCTCGTCGTCACCCACGACCCGGGCATCGCGGCTTCGACCCCTCGCAAGATTCTCGTCGCCGACGGGGCGCTGAGCGAGGTCGAGGATGCCGAAAAAGCGCTCAGGCACGGCGACGCAACGGCCGGCGAGGAGGCACGGACATGAGACTCAATCGACTGCTGCGAGTGGTCGCGGCCAACCTCAACCGAAGCCGAAACCACTTTTTGTTGGCCTCGGTCGGCATCGTGGTGGGCATCGCCACCTTTGCCTTCTTCATCTCGCTCGGCCTCGGCGTCCGCACCGTCGTTCTCGGCAAGATCTTCCCGCTGGACCAGCTCGAGGTGGTCCCGAAGTCACTCGACCTCGCCGTGGGCCCCCTGTCGCTGGGTGGGGGCGCGGTCATCGACCAAGCCAAAGTCGAGGAGCTCAAGGCCATCGAAGGGGTGGAGATCGTCTACCCGAAGATGCGCCTGACGGTCCCCTCGATCGCGACGGGCGGGAAGGAGGTGCTGGGTGCCGATCTTCGCGCAGAGATGGTGGCCGACGGAATCGAGCCCGACCTGGTCAAGAAGGACGTCGACAGCGACCGCCCTTTCCGCGATTTCGACGACCCCAAAGATCCAGACTACGTGGCGCCCGAGGCCTGTGAGGCGGATGCGGACTGCGGCGAGGACCGCTATTGCGGCGTGCCCTCGGGAACCCAAGAGGCACGGCTGAACAAGGACAAAGTCGCTCAGGCGGACATGCCGGCCAAGGTGTGCCGCCACTACATTCCGGTCCTCGCCTCCGAGCACGTCGTCGAGCTCTACAACGGTGCGCTGCGCCGGGCCCACGGCTTTCCCAAGCTCAACCCCGACTTCGTCCTTGGCATCAAGTTCGACCTGAAGATCGGCGCCTCGATGGTCGGAGCATCGGCCAAGGACAACATCATTCGCGAGAAGGGCATGCTGGTCGGCTTCTCGCGCAAGGCGATCACCTTGGGCATCACCATGCCCATTGGCTATACCAAGCGCTTCAACGTCGCGTTTGGCAAGCCCGAGGACGCGCAGCGGTACCACTCGGTCATCTTGATGGTCCCCGAAAAGGACGACGTCGCTGCGGTTGCCGTCGCCGTCGAGGGCCTCAACCTCGAGGTCGCGGATACCGGAGCCGAGCAAGCCGCCATGCTGATCGCGATCTTCATCGCGGTCTTCAGCCTGGTCAGCGCCGTGATCGTCGGCATTGCCGCGGTCAACATCATGCACGTGTTCTTCATGCTGGTGTATGAGCGCCAACATGAGATCGGCATCATGCGCGCCGTGGGTGCGTCTCGTGGGGACATCACCGCGATCATCCTCGGTGAAGCGGCGGTGCTGGGCGTCGTTGCCGGGGCGGCGGGCGTGTTGATGGCCGTGGGCGCCGCCGAGCTGTTCGACGCGTTGTCGGCCAACTACATCCCGGACTTCCCCTACAAGCCGACGAGCTATTTCATCTTCCCGTGGT
>CAYGTG010001250.1:0-2676 GCA_964352485.1 uncultured Nannocystaceae bacterium
GTTGTCGACGGTGTCGGAGAAGTCTAGGAACGGCAGTGTCCTTTGTGGACATATTTCGCTGAGGGCTCGAGGAGGAGGCGCATATGATGCCCGCAACGGTGCTCTACAAGATCTTCACCGGTCGATGAGCCGGCTGCCGGGGGAGACCGCGACGCGGCACTTGCGAGTGTCCTGGATGCTGGACACTCTCAAGCGTCCTTGACGTTCGGCGCGGAGGCACTCTGTACCTTGTGTCCATTCTCTGTTGATTCCTTGGGGGGGGTGCCGGGGCGGTAACCTGCTGTGGTGGCATGCCGTGCGCTGTCGTCTCGTGGCCGCTGCGGTGGCGGTCGCTGCAGTTGTCGCGCCCTTTGGAAATGCTGGCGCTGCCGGACAGGTGGCTAAGTACGGCCGTTCTCATACACACGGTGACTTTGACGGCGACGGGACGTTGGACCGCGCCTTCGGCTGTCCGCGGGCGAGTGACGACCGCGGCACCGAGCGAGGCGAGCAGGATGACGCACGCGACGTGCCCTCTGGAGGGCGCGCCGCCTTGTTCTAGGTGCTTCGCGACGGCCGGCAGGGCGTGACCTGGTGGTGGTTCCACGCCGATGTCGCCGAGTGACTCACAGACCGTTGCCGACCTCGTCGAGAATCTCGAAGCCTTCGATATGACGGTTTCCGATTCGAAGTGGCGAGCTCTACGCAGACCGTGCATGGCTGGCCCGCTTCGGCGCCCCGAGGACCTGAGTCCACAACCGCATCGGATCCGACGTGCAGACCCATCAGCCGCACATGCCGGCCACGACTTCGCTGAACTCGAGCAGCGTCGGTGCGTAGCTCTCGGCGCAGATGCTCCCGACGACGCCGCGATCGCCGAACGTCTCCGCGAGGGCCCGAATCTGCGGGGCATCGGCCCCAAATCCGTTGTCGTCGAAGGAGCACTGCGCGCCCAGTAGCCCCTCGTCGCCGATGATGGCCGCGAAGGCGATGCGCTCGGGATCGCGTTGAGATGCCTCGAACTCGAGCCGCCAGAAGTCGACGTTGCCCGAAGAGGCGACGTCGGCCTCATCGGTGAGCACGATGACGCCGAGTCCGGCCTGGGGCCGCAGGAAGCCTTCGTTGCACGCCGAGGCCTCGCCGACGCTGTCGAGCGCCGAGATGGCCGACTCCATGATGACCTCGTCGCCCGCGGTCGAGGCAAACCCGACGTTGGCCGCGCACGCGAGCGCAGAGGCGAAGCTCGGCTCCGAGCTGTCGATCCAGCGCTCCCCCGAGGCAAAGTCGCACGGAGCGCTTCCGGCGCCCTGTTCGACGACGAGGCCTGCGCCGAGCGTCACGTCGCACGCCGCGGGAGGAGG
The DNA here is from genome assembly GCA_964352485.1 of uncultured Nannocystaceae bacterium. Lineage (GTDB taxonomy): Bacteria > Myxococcota_A > Polyangia > Nannocystales > Nannocystaceae > CAJXVA01. Next base: position 1,341 of record CAYGTG010001250.1, read on the forward strand.
TGCCTCGCAGTCGTAGTCCGGGCACGTGGAGCACGCGATCAAGCAGTCGATGTTCGTCTGGCTGCAAACGCCATCGACGTAGCACTCGGTATCGCACGCGGGCTCGCATGCCACGAACGGATCGGCGTCGATGTCCACGACCATCGCGCGAAGATCGATCCCGTCGAGACCTTCGACGAGCTGAGGCAACGCCTCCAAGAAGAGCGCGAGGCGGGGTTCCATCGATCCCGAGTTGTCGACCACGAACAGGAGATCCATCGCGCAGGCCTCCGTGCCACCCGACGACGACCCTCCCGCGGAGCTTTCATCTCCGCCGGTGCTCTCGAACGACGTCGTCGTCGCGTCGGTCGTCACGCCATCGGCCGTCGCATCCGTGCCGGGCCCGCTCGTGGATGCGCTGGCCGTCGTGACCGCGCTCGCGGGATCGGTGCTCCCCGGCGCCGTCGTCTCCGCGCCCGAGCTCGAGCCGTCCGTACCCTCCACGCTCGTCTCGACCGCCGCCGGACATCCGGCGAGTAAGAACAAACCCATCGGAACAGCCAATCGAGTCATGCCGCCGTTGGACGGCGAAGGTGTCGCAGGATTCAGTACGTTCGAAGATCCACGATGGCTCGTCGACATGAACCTGCGGCACTACGACCCGCAGACCCGCAGGTCCATCAGCCCTGACCCCGTTGTCGCGGGCGTGTACGACACGCAGGCCTGGAACCGGTACGCATACGTACGCAACAACCCCCTGCGGTGGGTCGATCCCACCGGGGCCTACGGAAAATCCCCCTACGGCGGCGGCATGACGCTGACCGCCAGCACCGCTTCGGCGCGATCGAGGGCGAGCATCGCCTCTGCGATTCCGCTGGCGTCGCCCTCGTCGCGAAGCAGCTTCATCCCCTCGGCGTAGGCGAAGATCGCCGCACCCTTGAGCAGCTGCGGATCCGACTGCCCGCCTTGCCTGCTTTTTTCACACACGCGGGTGGCGTGGGGCCAGCTGGCGATTCAAAAACAGCGGCCTGCGTGATATGGGTGCCTGAGATGCCCGACGCAGGAGTCGTTCTGGAGATCCGTCGTCGAGATTCGTCGCCGCTGACGCCCGACGACCGCAGCATCGTTGAGGGGTTCGTCTCCAAGCTTCGCGCGCTCGAGTTGGTGTCCGAGCTGGGGACGCCGGCGCAGTGGCGCGTCGACGATTCCGTTCCCGAGGCGGCTCGGTTCGTCGTCTTCGAGCTTTGGGGCGACGACATCGATCTCAATGTGCTCGAGGCCGATGGTTCGATTCGACCCCCGCGATTCGTGACACAGGTGATCAGCGGGGAGGAGCTCGAGGTTCCCGAAGCACCAC
>CAYGTG010001251.1:0-1991 GCA_964352485.1 uncultured Nannocystaceae bacterium
CCGTGCCGCCGAGGCGAACCGCGCGCAGCGACTGCGCGAGCGTGCCCGCCCCGCCGACTTCGACCACCAGATCGACGCCGCGGCCCCCGGTGAGCGCACGAACGGTCTTGCCCCATGTGGGGTCGTCGGCGGTCACCACGGTTTTCCACGCTCCGCGATCCGCCATGGCATCGGCTTTGTCTGCGCTACGGGAGGTTGCGATGACGCGGGCGCCCGCCGCGACCGCGAAGTCCAGCGCGAACGAGCTGACGCCGCCGGAGCCCTGGACCAACACCGTGTCGCCCGGCTTGACGCCACCGAGGGTGAACAAAGCGCTCCACGCCGTGAGTCCGGCGCACGGGAGCGTGGCGGCTTGCACATCCGTGAGGTGCTCGGGGACGGGCGCCACTCCCTCTTCTTCCAAAACCGCCCACTCCCGAAGCATTCCCGGCAGTGGTCCGCCCAGCGTCGCCCGAGCGGTGTGGTGGGTGGGTTCACCGCTGAGCCAACCCTGTGCAAAGAGACCGGCGACCCGCTGGCCAATCCGAGCGGAGGCCACGCCGGGCCCGACGGCGTCGATGACCCCGACCCCGTCCGATGCTGGGACGAGCGGCAGGGGTTGTCGCGGGTTGTATCGCCCCTGGACCATCAACAGATCTCGATAGTTCAACGCCGCGGCATGGACCCGGATCCGAACCTGTCCGGGATGTGGCTCGGGCATGGGCTGCTCGACCTGATGAAGGTTTTCGAGACCGAAGGCTTCGCGGACAACGACGGCGCGCACGGACAGCACGATGGCCCACGACCGCTCCGCGTGTCGACCGGCGGCGGGCGACACGCCGGGACACTCGCAGCCCCGAGCACTGCTACCCTGCGGAGCATGAGTTGGGTGCGCGCACTCCTGATGTCGACGATCTTCGGTGCCTCCGTCGCGTGCGGACCTGGCGAGTTGTCGGGCGACGCCGAGCCCACCGCGGGCGAGACCACCGGCGTGGCATCGACCGGAAACGACACCGATTCGATCGGAGCCGGATTCGTAGGCCACTACTACAGCCCATGGGCCACTGCCTTTCTTCACTTCGACGACGGGTCGGGATGGACGACGCCTCCAGGGCTTCAGATGACACAGGACGAAGAGGGGTGGTTCGTCTTGAGCCACGATGCCGGAAGCAGCGTCGAGTTCGCCTTCAACGATGGAGACGCGCAGTGGGACAACAACGGCGAGGCCAACTACGCCACGGAGCTCTCCGAGTTTTGGGTGAAGGACGGGGTGATCTACGACGAACAGCCCCCAACCACTGGCGACACCGACGGCGAAGCGTGGTGTGACGGGATCGACTGTGGTGACGGCGCGTGCAACGAAGAGGAACGGGTGTGCGATTGCGACGCCGGCTACATCTTCGACGCCGAGCTCGAGACCTGCATCCAAGACCTCTGCGTGGGCGTCTCCTGTGGATTTGGCGAGCTGTGTGACCCGGTCGACGGGAGCTGCCTCGAGGCGTGCGAGCCCGACACACAAAGCGGCGCGTTCACCTTCTGCTATCAAAGCACCTCCTCCACCGTCGCAGTCCTCGCTCGGTACGACGGCGACGGGGAACTCGACCTCGCACAGAGTACCGTCCGCTTGAACGCCGATGTCCTCACCGGCGAAGCCGTTGCATTCGAGGCAAAGACCCAGCGCTTGGCGGTCACGGCCAGCAGCCTCGCCCCCTCGAAGTACAGCTACCTGTTCCGCATGCGCACCGTAGCCGGCGACGACGTCCAGCCGCTCTTCGTGCCGATGTGGATCGGTGACGGCCTTCGCTACGCCGACTTCACCTGGCACGACAGCATCCTGTACCAGGTCTTCACCGATCGCTTCCTCGACGGCGACCCTGCCAACAACATCGACAACACGCAGGGCACGCTGTCGGAGGTCACCGATCCCCGCAGCCAGTGGCAGGGCGGCGACTTCCGAGGAATCATCGAGAAGATCGACGATGGCTACTTCGAGTCCATGGGCATCAACACCC
>CAYGTG010001251.1:2001-2669 GCA_964352485.1 uncultured Nannocystaceae bacterium
TCAACACCCTGTGGATCAGCTCACCGCTGCTCAACTCGCACAACAGCCAGCCTGCGGTGGACCCCAGCGTGAACGAGCGCTTTGGCTCGTACCACTCGTACCACCCGATCACGACCGGCTACACGCACCTGAACGACTTCGGATACGACAACCCGATCGAGACCGCGTTTGGCACCCCCGACGAGCTCCACGAGTTGGTCGACAAAGCCCACAGGCGCGGCATCCGGATCATCCCCGACTTCGTCGCCAACCACGTCCAGTCTGAGGCCAACATCTTCGACCTCCACCCGGAGTGGTTTTACAGCTACGTCCCTTGCCACAACAACTGGGACGAGTTCCGCATCGACTGCTGGTTCACCGCGGACATGCCGGACCTCGACTACAACGTCCCCGAAGCTAGGCAGGCCGTGGTCGACCACGCGATCTGGCTGCTCGAGGAATACAACTTCGACGGTTTCCGGGCGGACGCGCTCAAGCACATGGACGACGTGTTCGTCCGCGCGCTCAAGCAGGCCGTGATCGAGCAGGTGGAGACGACCGTCGACGACCACTCGGTCACGGTCGAGCCCACCGTGCTGTATATGGTCGGCGAATCGCTCGGTGGTTGGGCCCGCTACCACGTCCGCGAAGACATGGTTCAAGGCCAAGTCGACGAGGAGTATTACAAC
>CAYGTG010001252.1:0-2667 GCA_964352485.1 uncultured Nannocystaceae bacterium
GTGCCGCCGAACGCGTGGAGGAGCGGGGCGTGGGCGTAGGGGTTGATCGCGTCGTACGCGAGGGCATACACACCGTCGGGGAGCGCGTCGGCAGCCGCGACGATCGCTTCGAAGTTGGCTGGTATCGGAGCGAGGTCGGTGTTGACGTACAGCGCCAGCGACTTGAGGTTCAGAGGGACTGCGTAGACCCGCCCCTCGAGTGTGACCGCGTCCAGGGCAGCGGGGAGAAACACCCCCGCCTCCAGCGCGTCGCCCACCGGCGCAATGACCTCGCGCTTGCGGTAGTCGCCGAGCCGTTCGTGGGAGTCGATGAAGACGTGTGGTCCGTCGCCAAGCGGAACCGCGGCGGAGATCTTGGACGCAAACGCGTCGTAGGGGATCGCGAGGGTCGAGATCCTGACGTCCTCGCCTCGGGAGCGCGCGGCCTCGCGGAATTCCGCGAGCGCTCGCTGCAGGGCCGCTTCCTCTTCGCCGCGGTAGGCGTGCCAAACGGTCACCGGCTCGGCCGCCGCAGCGGAGGGCGCCCATAGGATGAACAGCGCTGCGAGCCAAAGCGTGCGCAGCCACAGACGGCTCTTGAGCGACATCACGCGGCGCGGAGCATACCAGGACGCATGGTCCGAAAACGTGGGATGTTGGCGTCCACGATGGCGACGGACGAGCACACGCCCACCGACGACGCGGGCTTGGACGACACCGTTGCCGCCCTCGAGGGAGAGCCGCCAGCGCAGAAGACCCCGCCGGAGCGCTCGCCGAGCCAGCAGCAGCTGCACGAGGAGGTCCGGGGGCGGCTGTTCGAGGGCCGAGAGCCCCGCCGCTCGTTGGAGCCCGGGACCATGATCGCCAAGCGGTACCGCATCGCGGAGCTCCTGGGGGCCGGGGGCATGGGAGAGGTTTTTCGCGCCCGAGACCTGGTCCTGGACGAGGACGTCGCGATCAAGTTCCTGCCCGAGGACCGGGCGAACGACGAAGGCTTCATGCGGCGCTTCGTCAACGAGGTCCGCCTCGCGCGTCAGATCTCGCACCCCTCGGTGTGTCGGGTGCACGACATCGGCGAGGTCGACGGTCGGGCGTTTCTCTCGATGGAGTACATCGACGGCGAGGACCTGGCCTCCTTGCTGCGCCGCATCGGACGGCTACCCCCCGAGAAAGCCTACGAACTCGCGCAGCAGCTTTGCGCAGGCCTGTCGGAGCTGCACCAAGCTGGGCTGCTGCATCGCGATCTCAAGCCCGCCAACCTGATGATCGACGGCCAGGGACGCCTCAAGTTGGCCGACTTCGGGTTGGCGGCGGTCCGAGAAGAACTCAACGTTCACGAGTTTGGCGATGGCACCCCCGCCTACATGGCCCCCGAGCAGCTCGAGGGCCGGGAGGTCTCGCAACGCTCCGACATCTACGCGTTGGGCGTTGTCCTGTACGAGTTGCTCTCCGGACGACATCCCTACGACACGACAGACGGTGCGCTCAGCGGCGATCGCGGAAGCATCGATCGCACCGTGCCTGCTGTGGCGCTCAGTGCCCGTGTGACCGGATTGGCCGAGGACACGCTCGAGATCATCGAGCAGTGTCTGCAGACCGCGCCTGGGCTGCGGCCGGCGTCGGTTCTCGATGTCGCGGCGGCGCTCCCTGGCGGCGACCCGATTGCCGCAGCGCTGCGGGCGGGGCGTGCACCGTCGGTGGATGCACTCGCCAACGTCGACTCCGGAGCGCTGCTGAAGCCTTGGCTCGCATGGGTCCTCGCGGGCTTCTCGACCTTGGTGGTGCTCACCTTCGCGGCCCTGGCCCCTGCGCACTCGCTGTGGGGCGTCGCGTCGCCGAAGCTCGCGCCGGCCGTCCTCGAAGACCGGGCGCGGGCCACCGTCGAACAGCTGGGCATCGAGCATCCCGAAGGCAGCTCGATGCATCGACTCCTCTACGACGCGAGCTACCTTCGAGCACCGCCACCCCGGGTGCAGCCGGGGGCGGATGGGCCGGTGCCGGTGTTGTTCGAGTACCGGGCATCGCCGGGACAGCTGGCTCGACGTGGAGCGTCCGTGACGCGCGACGATCCCCCGATGGTGAGGCCGGGGGAGGTTCGCGTGACGCTGGACGTTCGAGGCGCCCTGCGAGCGTTCGAGCGCGTTCCCGACGGTCCGGCGCAGGGGCAGGCGGAGCCGGTGGATTGGTCCGCAGCCTTCGAGCTCGCGGGTCTGTCCGAGGCGGAGTCGGTTGCCCCCGAGGGGATGCCGAGTCTTGTGCACGACCGGCGCGAAGCCTGGGTCGCACAGCCCTTTGGCTTCGAGGGGAGTGTTCGCGTGGACGCGGGGAGTTGGCGCGGACGGCCGGTGTGGTTCGAGGTGTCTGCGCCCTGGTCCGTCGAGCAGGGCGCGCCCATGTCGGGAGCCGCGACGTTTTCGGGGGTGGCCAGAGCGCTGCTGAGTCTGTTCATCCTCGGGGTGGTGCTCCTGGCCCGTCGTCTGTATCGGCGGGGGGAGGTCGACACGCGGGGCGCGGTTCGGGTGGCCATCGTCATCGCGGTCAGCGTGACCGTCTCGATGCTCTTGACCTCGGTCGTTGGGAAATCGACCGGCGTCGAAACCTTCGGTGGCGCCCTGCAGGAAGGGCTCCTCGTGGCGGGGTTTGGGTTGCTGGGGTATGCGGTCGTCGAGCCCTATGGCCGTCGATACC
>CAYGTG010001253.1:0-2666 GCA_964352485.1 uncultured Nannocystaceae bacterium
CGTGGGGCTCACCGTCGGCATGGCCCAACGCAAGCTCGGCTTGGAGGGGGACCTTGCGCTGGCACCGGGTGAACTACCGGCCCGCGGCGTCTGCTTCGACGTCGCGTTCGAATCCGGATTGGGCGTCCTGGTTCTCGAGGCCGGCTGAGACACCTCGCCCGTGCCGCTGGGGGCTGGTAGGATCGGGCCCGATGCGGTGCGTCCGTCTGCTTCCGTTTGCGTTCGTCCTCGCCGCCTGTGGCGACGCCGACGCCCCGCAAGCAAGCCCCTCATTCCCAGGCTCGACAAGCACCGACGCGAGCGAGGGCAGCCCGAGCGGCTCGCCTGCCAACACGACGGCCATCAGCGCTTCGGACTCGGCCACCGGCGCGGTCATCGGGACCTCATCCTCGAGCTCGGACAACGGGTCCACCAACCCCACCCAGAGCTCGTCGGAGAGCTCCGGGTGTCCCGTCGCGACGCTCGGCTGCGAGTGTGACGGCGAGGCCTGCAGCGACGGCCTCATCTGCGTCGACGGGCTCTGCGAACCCCCCGCAGCGTGCGACGTCGATCTGCTCGAGCCCAACGACGAAGAGGCGATGCCCACCCTGCTCGGCGAGATCAGCGACGACAATGACGACGGCGGGTCGATCTTCGGCACGCTCGATGGTCCCGACGACGTCGACTGGTACCGCTACACCGGCGATGACGACATCCTGTCCAACGTCGACCCCGCTCGGTTCGTGAAGGCCACCGGCGGCCTGCGGCTTTGCAAGTTCGCCGAATGCGAGGGCGGCATCGAGGACACCGACTTCGAATGTCCGGCCGAGACGGAGGCCGCGACGTCCCCCCTGGGCCGCCCCGGATGCTGCGCGCCAGCGGGCATCGTTTTGGGCGACGCCAACTGTACGGGCGTGCTCGAAGACAACATGCAGGTCTTCATGCGGGTCGACCAGGCCCAAGACGCCTGCACAGCGTACGAGCTCATCTACCACTTCTAGTGTCATGGACTACGTCGGCCGCATTTTCCGTCCCCCCAGCGAGGCCAACAGCTTTCTGCTGCAGGTCACGATCGGCTGCAGTCACAATCGCTGCGTCTACTGCGACATGTACCGGGACAAGCAGTTCCGGCCCAAGCCCGTAGACACGATCCTCGCCGACATCGACGAGGCGGCAGAGCTCTGCAAGAAGACCGGGCCGCAGTTTCGTCGGGTGTTTCTGTGCGACGGCGACGCCCTCATCTTGCCATCCAAGCGACTGCTCCCGATCCTCGCGGCCATTCGCACGAAGCTTCCGTGGGTGGACCGAGTCGGGACCTATGGCGACACCCGCAGCATCGGACGCAAGTCGGTCGCCGAGCTCACCGCCCTGCGCGAAGCAGGCCTGGGCATCGTCTATCACGGCATGGAGAGCGGCGACGAAGCCGTGCTGGAGCGGATCGACAAGGGTGGCACGCGCGAGGAATCGATCGCCTCTGCGGCCAAGCTCCGCGAGGCCGGCATCGCGCACTCCGTGATGGTGCTGCTGGGCGTGGGCGGCGAGGACCTCAGTTCGCAACACGCGACCAACACCGCGGCGACGCTCAGCGAGATGGATCCCAGCTACGTCGGGGCCCTCACCACGACCGTCGTCCCGGGCACGCCCCTGGCGGCGATGCAAGCCTCCGGCGCGTTCCGTCTGCCGAGCAAGTTCCGGATGCTCGAGGAACTCCGGGAGATCGTCGCGGGCGTCGAACTGAGCGGCTGCCGATTCTCCGCCAACCACGCGTCGAACTACCTCCCGGTCCGCTGCACCTTGCCCGGCGACAAAGCCGCGATGCTCGAGGCGCTGGACAAGGTCATCGCGGACCGCGACGAGCGGCGCCTCAAGCCCGAGTCCCTCCGAGCGCTCTGAGCTCGGCCTTCGCAGGCATGCTCGGCTGTGGCTTCTTGGGGCCCATCTGTCGGTTTCTTGGACCCAGCCGCCGCGCGTGGTGCGATCCGGGGGCCAGGTGAATGTTCGTGTGCGCCTGGCCGTCCTGATCTCGCCCCCGTCGCTGCGCCCCCATTGCCATGAAGACCTCAAGCCTGCTCCGCTCCGCCCGCCTGCCTCTCGCTGCCGCCGTCGTCCTCGGAGGCATGACGCTGGCGCAAACCGCGGATGCCAAGCCCCGGATCACCCGCAAGGGAGGCCAATGGGGCGTGATGCTGGGAGGCGCAGCGTGCATCCCCGGCAAGGCCGAGTGCGCGCGCGACAGCGTCACCGACGGTGGCGTGACCGTCGACGGTGAGACGCGACCCTCGGTGGGCGTCGGGGCCGAGTTGGGCTACCGCTTCAACCGCTGGGCCTTCCTGGGCGCCTCTTACAACCTAGGGTTCTTCGACACTTCCTACGAAGTCGAGGGACGAAGCAACTACAAGCGGGCCTATCAAAACAGCATCTACGGGATCTTCCGACCGACGCTGGCCGCATGGCGCTTCGACTTCGGGCTTGGTGTGGGTCCCGGGTTTTCGCGGCAGGTCTTCGTACTCGACAACGGGGACCGAGACTACTCCCAAGGGTTCTCGTTCAAGATCGAGCCGACGATCGACATCTTTGTGACGCGGCGCGTGTTCGTGGGCGCGAAGATGGACCTGCTCCTCAACGCGCACGGCAAGACCTGCCGACAGGAGGGAGACACCACCACCTGTCTCGCCACCGGCAGCCGC
>CAYGTG010001254.1:0-1021 GCA_964352485.1 uncultured Nannocystaceae bacterium
GACCTCACCCCGACCGAAGCACTGGTGCGGCTTCGCGACCACGAGCTGCCTGCCGCGCGGGCTCGCCTCGACGCGGTCGAGCGCGCCTGCTCGGACCCAGAACGACTCCCGCGCACGCTCGAGGCGTCGCTCGCCGCGTTCCTGTCGATGATCGACGTCTATCTCGGGGTGCTGCTTCCGGTTCGAGCGGCCGCCGGACGGGTCTTCGCGGCCACCCCCAACGCGCCCCTGAGTCTTCGCGGACGAGCGGCGCACGCGGACGTCCTTCCGACCGCGTGGGACCTGGCGGCGGCAACGCTGGGCGAGCTCGCGTCGTTCGAAGCGTCGGCGCAGCCAGGCGAGATTCCCACCGACCCGGTCGCAGCCGCGGTGTTGCTGACCGAGTGGGACGATCACCTCTTCGCGCTGGGTCTCGCTCCGGTCCGCGCCGTGTACCGCGCCTGCGGCGAGTCCCTTGGGCTAGGGGCGATCGTGTTTGGGCTGACGCTCGCCGAGCTGCGCTGCGCGCTGGGGGACTCCACGTTTCCCGCCGAGGCGACCGGACGCGCACAACTCGAACAGACCCAGCGCTGGTCCGGCCTTCGGCCGCCGGCCGTACTCGACGAAGCTCGACCGCTGCCGCTGCTGCCGCACAGGTTGCTGCACGGCGTGGCCGTGGGCACCGACTTCGAAGGTGCGATCGCCCAACGATCTGGACTCGAGGCGTTGCTCCGCGATCCCCCGTCCCCGGGAAGCATCGTCGTGCTGCCGGCGCTGACGGCCCAGGCCGCGCTGGCCGTGGAGACGCTTCAGCTGCGTGCGGTCTGTTGCGAGCATGGCGGCGCGCTCAGCCACGCGGCCCTGATGCTTCGCGAGCTCGGTCTGAGCGGGCTCATCGGCTGCGCTGGCTGCACCCAGATCCCAGACGGAACGCTCGCACGAATCGACACCGCCACCGGGCGGCTTCAGATCGCGTCTTCGGCGATGCTCGGATCTTGACGAGAGGCCTGCTTGGTCGCAGCGGCGGCGGCGGCTTGCGCTT
>CAYGTG010001254.1:1031-2666 GCA_964352485.1 uncultured Nannocystaceae bacterium
AGGGGAGCGAGTTCCGTTGACGCGCTCGCGCAAGTCCTTGCCGACCTTGAAGAAAGGCAGCCGCTTGGGCGCGACATGAACCGTGTCGCCAGTCCGCGGGTTGCGGCCTTCGTACGCTTTGTACTGGCGCACCGTGAAGCTCCCGAAACCGCGAATCTCGATGCCCTCGCTGCGCTGAAGTGCCTCGACCATCGAGTCGAACACCGTGTTCACCACCAGCTCTGCGCGCCCTTTGGTGAGGCCGGTCTCTTGCGCCAAGACTTCGATGAGCTCGGATTTCGTCACTGTCGCCAACTTCGCGTTTCGCGCCCAATGGTGGCCGTCACCGCGACCAGGTGTGATCGTAGTGGGAAAGCCTCTGAGATCTCAAGGGAAATCCTCATCCCACGACGCTGGTAAGCATTCCAACCCGTTTGTCCGTCGACAGGCCTGCGGCACCGTCCCGAACGCGCGCTGCACGCGGTCTCTCAACCGGCCGCCGGTTTGGCAGGGAGTCTCGCAGGAGCACCTCCCTGGTGGCGGTATTCGGGGAAATAGCGAAATCGGTCGCAGCTGTGTCGACTGTAAAAATCTGCGACGTCTGACCATCCAATCGTCCCCTCGCGAAGGGATAGACTCAGACCGGCAACGTCCACCGTTTCGCAGGGCTGGGTGCCCGCGGCGGGCGCATGGGCGTGGGCAGAGAGGCTATCGACGCCAACGGCCCTCGGCGGGACGCGGCTGAGGTAGCGATGACCGAGCGTCGAAATCTCGAGAATCTCCACCCGCTGGATGCGGATCTTTCCGCCCCCCGCGCAAACGACGACCTCCGCCTTCTCTCCGGGCATGAGGGCCATCGCGTTGTGCTGCCGCGCTCCGTGAACCTCGCAGCGACCTCGCGCTTCGGAGCTCACCCGCACCCGGTACGCGACCGGGGTCTGCGAGATGTTCTCCACCAGCGCAATGGAATGGCGGGCGGAAACGGTCGCCCCTAGCTTCTGATAGGCGACCTTGTCCTGGACCGCGGTGATCTCTAGATGTGGTGATGACCACGTGCGGTTCGGCGCCAGCACCGTCGCTTGGTCGAGCTCGACGGCGTAGAGCTGGGCGGCGTGGACGGCGTCGACCGCCCCTTCGGCCGGCAGGCCAAACACCGCAGCATCGGCCAAGACCCCCTTGTCGAAGGCCTGCTCGTCGAATGCGCGATCATCGTCGGGATCGCCGCGCTTGGGCTCCACGTCCGCTTCGGACGGAGCCGCGGAGGCGTAATCGGCGACCCGGGCTCGGGAGTTCCGCTCCAACTTGCTGGACAGGGCGACGCCGGACCCCAGCACGGCCAGCACCGCGACCCCCATGCCGATCCGTAGTCCGAGCATCTGCCGCCACGATGCCGAATACACAGCCAGGGGTGCAAGCCACAACTGAGCCGTCCCGACGACACTTACTTCGAGATGCGCGCGTATGCGCCCTCATGATGGTTTCGAAAACTGCCAGTGCGCTGTACATTGAAAAAAGCGCCGGAAAACCGGTGCGAAGGGGTGTCCTACATGCAGGAAGGTTCTTCCAAGTCCCCAATGGCTCAGCAGGCGAACAACATCGCGCTCCCCCTGGAGTCACCAAGTGTGTCTGCCAGCGGTGCTGAGGCGCGATCCGATG
>CAYGTG010001255.1:0-2662 GCA_964352485.1 uncultured Nannocystaceae bacterium
CCCCGGAGCCCCAGCTTCGCAACGGCAGCCGCTGCCCACGCCCGGGTCTGGTCAACGTGGCATTGCGTACACGCGTCGGGCATGTCGTCGCGGCCCGCAAGCGCCCCTGGGTCGGGCGATGTCACTCGATGACTGCTCATCCCCCGCAGCAAGCCGTAGGTGACGCGCGGCATGTGACATCCGGTACAGCCCACCGTCTCGTGACCACCGTGACCGGCCAACGACGCCGGCGCGTGGCAAGACCCCAGACAAGCCGCGTCCGTGTCCGCACCGGGTCGCAGCTGCATGGAGGGCGCTTCACCATGCATGGTGTGACAGCTCCCGCAAGACATGCCCTGCCCTTCGTCGTAGCAAGGCGACAGCAGCAAGCCTTGGTACTCGTATGCCGACAGACGAGGCGTCCCGTCGGGCCAGAATCGGGGCGCGAACGGGCGCGCGTTCGGTGCATCCGAAGCGAGACGACCATCGGCGAAGATCGGCCGTGAGACATCCTCCAGCGGGGTCCCCGGGATGAATCCGTCTCCGTGCGCGAGGACTTCCGAGAGGTCTTTGCCGATGCGTTGTCCGTGGCACCGCCCACAGACCTCGCTGTGCCGGTCGGGCTGCAGACGACCCGGATGCGTGATCGCCTGATCTCCAGGCTCGCCGATCGGTGCGAGCACGCGCCGCAGGGGATTGGACTGGCGCTCGACGTGCGCTGCCGCAGGGCCATGGCACGCCTCGCAACCGATCCCGATCTCGCCGATCGTGGTGTCGAACGTGCCGTCGAGACGAAGTCCAGGGACGGGCTCGGTGTTGTGGCAGAACACGCAGTTGTCATTCCACCGGCTGAGGTGGCGGAGGTAGCCCTGCGTGTCCCCTTCGGTCAGGTCGGGGAACAAGAACGCACCCCCCAGATGGATCCATCGCTGGGCTTGCGGATGCCACGCGAACGGAAGCCGCCAGCGCTCCATGTCCCCACCGCCGCGATCGATGCGCGCCACGTACTGCTGGTACCGGTGCGTGCCGACCGCCAGCTCGACGTCGGTGTCGAGGACCTCTTGTGCGTCGGACTCTCGGACGACGTTGATGTGCGGCTGCCCCGTTTCTCCGGCTCGAAACGTCGCGACGAAGCCCGCCACACGAAGGGTCTCTCCGGAGAAGGGCGCGAGAACGATCGCCTCGTCGGTGGCGACCGACTGCGTCATCGTCCGGTGATAGCTGGCGTGCCACGACGCGTGCTGCTCGGGGTGACAACGCCTGCAGTCTGCGCTGCCAACCACCTCACCTCGGGAGGGAGGGGCCGACCAAGCGCTTTCGTCTGCGAGGGTCGCGACAACCCCCATCGTGGCCGCCGCCGTCCACACCAGCGCTGGACCAAAGAGCAGCGCGGTGTCTGTTCTCATCCGGGCAGCGTCCGCAGAGCGATTTCTTGGTCGTAGAGCTTGAGCGTCGCGGCCCCAGCGTCGTTTCGCAAAGGAACCGGAACGCCCGGCGTGAGCTGCCGGCCCATGTACTGGCTGCCGTTTTGACTCTTGAGGTCTGCGACCCAGATCCGGCCACGGTGCATGAAGATGCAAGAGTGCAGCCGGCTCATTCGCGGCGAAGGCACCAGAAACTGACACGCTTCGTGACGACCGAGCACCACGGGGCCACGACGAATGTCGAACGTCTGCGGCGGGTGCCCGGACAGACACAGCTCGACGCGCGGGTACATCAACGGCTCGAAGAGCGTCTTGGCCTCCGCGGGCGCCTCCCAAATCCCATCGCGCGTCGCCGCGGTGTGGAATGCCTCCGCCATCTCGACCCCAGAGCTGAATCGGTCCGAGGGGCTCTTGGCCATCGCCCGGCGCATGAATGCATCGAGGGACGCAGCACCGTGAAATCCGCGCTCGGCCCCGCCGTCAGCGCTCTCGATCGTGGATCCACTTCGGGGGGCTCGAACCGGGACCTGCAGCGGCGGAATCTCGGATTCCATGTGCTGCTGCAACAACTCGGGCAAGCTCCGCCCGTCGTAGGGCAGCGTGCCGGTGAGAAGCTCGAAGGCGATCACCGCCAGCGCATACCGATCGGTCGCGGGGCCCACGTGCTTGGTGTCCCGGAACTGCTCGGGGCTCATGTAGTGCGGCGTTCCGAACACCGATCCTGTCGCCGTCGCAGCTTCGTGCGCGAGCCACTTGGCGATCCCCAAGTCGATGATGACCGGCTCCCAACTGCCGGTCCCGGGACGAAGCAGGACGTTGTCGGGCTTGAGGTCCCGGTGCACGACGCCCAACCCGTGTAGCTCGTCGAGTGCTTTCCCGACGCCCTCGATGAGCCGGTGAACGCCCCAACCATCGCCTTCGGAGATCGCAGTCGCCGGGTTCACCCCGTCCACGAACTCCATGGTCATCCAGGTCCGACCGAAGTCGTCGCTCCCGAAGTCCTCGACCTTGATCACGCCGTCGAACTCCGCGCCCGCCATGCGCTTGGCTTCGAGCTGGAAACGTGCGCTCGCCTCACTGCCCGTGTGAACTTCGGCGCGGAGCCACTTGACGACGACGAGCCTTCTCGCGAAGACGTCGACACACAAGTGCACGTCCCCGACCGCCCCTTCACCGAGGGGGCGGACCTTGCGGTGGGGGCATCCCGGCATTGGTAGACCCTACCTTCCTTCTCTCTGGAAGAGAATTCCGGTAGGGCC
>CAYGTG010001256.1:0-726 GCA_964352485.1 uncultured Nannocystaceae bacterium
CCATCAGCGGCAGCGCGGCCATGAGCATCGGAGAGCGTCGTCGAGTCATTGCGTTCACCATGACACAAGGCTCATCGCAGTGTCGTGACGTCCAGCACCACGAAGCCGCCTTTGGGCACGGTGACGTCGAACGTTCGCGTTTCTCGACCGCCGGGCCCGGCAGCCTCGACCACGACGGTGTGGGCCCCGGACGGGACTCGCGAGCGCGCGACGTAGACCCGGTCGGGCAGCGTGGTCCAGGACCGGGTATCCGGTTTGTCGAGGGCCACCAGCGTGCCTTCGAGTGCAGCTGCGGCGAGAAAGCCAACCAGTCCGCCCGCGCCTTCGGCCTGGTTTCCCGCCGCGCGCGCACCCTCCGCCGCGGCGGCTCGCGCGATCATGCGCGTCAACGCGGCCCCGATGATCTTGGGCTTGAGCTCTTCGAACTCCGCCACGATCTCGCTGCCGAGGTCCGAGGCAAGGTCGATGGGCACCGCGTGGCCGTCGACCTGCACCGTGGCCGTCTCGAAGATGTTCTCGGCCGCCACCAGCTCTGGGTAGACGACGAACTTGAACATCCCGTACTCGAGCAGCGTGGTGTCGCCCGTGACAAACGCGCCGGCCAAGCCGATCGCCAGGCCGATCGGAATGCGTTCGGGCACCCGGTAGGGCACCCGGCCAATCTTGGCGATCACCAGCAGTTCCCCCCCGGCGGGGTCCACGTTGGCCGCGGCCAAGGGGGCGCGG
>CAYGTG010001256.1:736-2659 GCA_964352485.1 uncultured Nannocystaceae bacterium
AATCCTGGGGTTCCACCTCCCGTCCCCCCCGGGGGGGGTCCCGGTGGCCGCGGGCCAAGCTGAGCGAGGCGCGAGCGCGCCGAGTTCGACGGAGACCTCTGCGTCCGGCTGGGTGGCATCGGTCGGCGGAGTCGGGGCGTCGGTGACCGGCTTTGCCTCCCCTGGCCGCTGAATCGACGGGTCTGCGGCGGTCTTCGGCGCAGGGGTCGGCTTGGGGGGTGCGACCGGGGCTGGCGCTGCCGGTTTCGGCGCGCCTCGAGGCAGATAGTCCTTGATCCGCTCGGTGCGGTAGCTGCCCTTGGCGGCCAACGCGGGGATCACATCGCGCAGCGTTCGAAAGTCGCGCTCGGTCAAAGCCTCGTCGTAGTACCGCAGCGCCTCGTTGTAGTTGCCCTGTCTCTCATGGACATATCCGGCGAGGTAGGACCCAAATGCCCCGTGTTCCCCCTCGGGGTCGACATCGCGCAAGTAGTTGCGCATGACGGTGAATCGCTTGGCCTCGACCTTGGAGCCCGAAAGGTCTCCGCGCACCAGGTAGTTGACCAGGTTCATGGCGTTGAGCGCGAGCTTTTCGGTCGGCGAGGTTTTGAACTTCGTCGCGCTGTCGCTGTAGATGTACTTGCCGATCTTGCCGGCGGTGTCCCGGGAGATGTCCAGGAACTCGAGCTCCTTGTCCGCGAACTCGAAGTTGGTGGCGCTGGTCTCCCACTCGCCCATGGCCTGCAGCACGGTCGCCCGCTCGAGGATGATCAACTCCTGGTTTTTCTTGAGCTTGCCCGGGATGTCTTGCGCCCTGCGGACCTTGAGCGCTTTGTTCCACTGGGCGAGGCTGCCGGCGTAGTCACCGCGCCGCAGCGCCCGGCGGGCATCGTCGGTGCGCTCGGAGTAGGTCGCGCACGACACGGAGGCCACCGCAGCGCAGGCCACCGCAGCGCAGGCCACCGCCCGCCGCAACCTCCGCCGGGCCTTCAGGGCTTGGGGCAACACAGTCATGGTCGGCGCACAGAAGCGCTAGCGAACGAGAGCTTTGGTGCGCTCGGACTTGGTCTGAAAGCGGATCAGGCTGTTCTCGACCTCGAGCACTTGCATGAAGAGGCTGTACTGCACCCGCCGCTCGCCCTTCTTGCGCTCATCGACCGCTTGGAGCTTGCCGGTGAGGAAGTACTGAGCCCCGATCTGTCGACCGATCTGCGCGGCCATCGCGGGGTTGAAGTCCGCACCCTGCTGCATGTTGGCCTCCGCCATCAGCTCTTGCTGACGCTCGCGGCTGACGACAGCAACGACTCCGCTGTTGATGAGCTCAGTCTCCATGTCGGAGAGCAGCGTCAGCATCTGGTCGTCGAGATGCTCGGAGGTGTCGTTCTTGATCGGCCAGATCGCGACGACCGGCGGGCTCTGGGACCCCTTCCAGTTCTGCCAGATCGGCGAGCCGGTCAGCTCGGCCATGTTCTTCTTCATCAGGTCCTCGAGGTCCACCCGGTCCAGACCGGTGGACATCGCAGCGTTGTCGAGGCCGGGGTTGTCCGTGCCTTCGCCGCCGCGAACGGCTTTGGGTTGGCAACCGACGGTCGCCAGCGAGAGCGCGAAGGCGGCCAGCGCGAGCGCTTTGGAAGAAGGAGCGAAAATCATTCGTTGCATCGATACGAGCATGGGAACAGGCGTGGTTGGGGTTCTTGGGTGACGCTCGTCACAGGATCAGAAGCAGGCTGTCGAGGCCATGGAGACGATCGTAGGTCGAGATCACGTCGTCGACGGTCCGAGCGTGCAAGGTCAGGGTGACGCAGCTTCGACGTCCGCCACTGGAAAACCTTGTGTGCGATGCAACACGGTCCTCGCCGACGACGCCCGTCGCGCATCGTTTTGCATCCCTTTCGAAGCTCGACTCCGCCGGACCAAAGGCCTTGATGACGTACTGCCCGGGGA
>CAYGTG010001257.1:0-2648 GCA_964352485.1 uncultured Nannocystaceae bacterium
GGTGAAGCGAAGGCAGCTTCGCTGCCGCAGCGAGGGGCCTTTTCGAAAGGCCCCTGCCAAGACACACAAAGGCGGCAACCGCCGCCTCGTTTCGGGTGAAGCGAAGGCAGCTTCGCTGCCGCAGCGAGGGGCCTTTTCGAAAGGCCCCTGCCAAGACACACAAAGGCGGCAACCGCCGCCTCGTTTCGGGTGAAGCGAAGGCAGCTTCGCTGCCGCAGCGAGGGGCCTTTTCGAAAGGCCCCTGCCAAGACACACAAAGGCGGCAACCGCCGCCTCGTTTCGGGTGAAGCGAAGGCAGCTTCGCTGCCGCAGCGAGGGGCCTTTTCGAAAGGCCCCTGCCAAGACACACAAAGGCGGCAACCGCCGCCTCGTTTCGGGTGAAGCGAAGGCAGCTTCGCTGCCGCAGCGAGGGGCCTTTTCGAAAGGCCCCTGCCAAGACACACAAAGGCGGCAACCGCCGCCTCGTTTCGGGTGAAGCTAAGGCAGCTTCGCTGCCGCAGCGAGGGGCCTTTTCGAAAGGCCCCTGCCAAGACTAGTTCTCCTCAAGCCACAGTTGTGCTTCGGCGTGCAGTGGTTCTCGAACCGAGAGTCTCGCGAGCGCCTGACGGGCCAGTTCCGCGGCACGACTGGATTTGGGATCAACGGCCACGAGTGCTCGTGCCAACGCAAACTCCGTACGTGCAGTGCCGTAAGTATCTAGCGCGGTCCGAAGTGCGAGGGCCCGTTCGAGGTCGCCCAAGGCCCGAGCCGGCAGCGCCCGGGCGAGCAGCAGCTCGCCGCGGACCGTCAGCGGATCGGCCAGCGCCGCGACTGCGTCGCCCTCACGGCGTTCGAGCGCCGCAATGGTCTCGTCGATCAACGCCTCGGCTTCACCAAGAAGCCCTTGACGAAGCAGCGCGCCGGCGATGACGGCATCGAGTCCCCAGCGCTCGCCCTGTGTTTGTAGTCCGCCCAAGACACTCCGGCTCGAGCGCGCCGCTTCGATGGCGTCCTGAGGATTTCCGCGCCGAAGCGTGAGGCGAGCAAACTCGACCGCCGCGCGTCCACGAACCGAGTGCGACAGTCCCTCGAGCGCCTCCACTGCAAGAAGCGTGTCCTCGGCCGAATCGAGGTCTCCCAGAGCCATGTCGACAAACGACTGGAGCAGCATCGTCTCCGCACGCGGTCCGGGGTCCGAGACCTGCATGCGGACCTCGAGCGCAGCGTTGAGGTTCTCGGCAGCTTGCTCGAGATTCCCCTCCAGCAGCGCGACCTCGCCCAGTGCGTGCATGAGGTTGGCGGTCCGCGGATGCTCCGGTCCGAGCGCGACCTTCACGACGGCCAATGCATGCTCGAACAACGGTCCGGCCGTCGAAGGATCACGTGCCCGGAGCGCTCGGTGGCCAAGCGCTGCCCATGCCCTCGCGACCCGAGCGTCGTGCTCCCCAAAGGCCTCTTCGAGAATCTCTGCAGCTTCCCGCAGCGGGCGGCGGGCGGCATCCAGACGGCCAGAGACCTCGAGCAGCTGCGCCCGGGCCGCGAGCAGCGCGGCACGCTCGGTGACCGAAGCCCCACAACGCTCCTGAAGCGCCGTCGCGACGCCTGCCCACCCCTCGGCTTCCCGAGTGCGCTTGGGGTCAGCGCCGATGATTTCGACGAGCGCCACTGCAGCGTCGGACGCGAAGGGGTCGTTGCCCGATTGCAGCGCGAGCCCTAGGGCTTCCTTGAAGTTGAACTCCGCGAGTTCCAGGCGCGAGGCCTTGTGTTGAAGCGATGCAAGACGCACCCGGGCCTCGGCTTGAAGACCGCGGTCCTCGGTGATGGATGCGCGTTCGGCCAGCTCTCTGGCAGCCTGCAACCCCTCGTCCGCCAAGCCTGCCCGCTGAAGCGCCGCAACGCGAGCCAGGTCTGCGTACAAGGACGCCGCGGCCGAAGACTCGGGCGCTACCGGTGCGGTGAGGCACCGCTCTGGAGACGGCAGCTGACTGACCGCATCGAGGGCGCGCTCGAGCGCACGCGGATCCGCCTGCGCGAGCACGGTGAGCACGGCGTCAACGTCTCCCAATCGGCGCTCGAGGCAGGCCGAACGACTCGCGTACAGCATCGGAGATGTGTTGCTCTTGGCACGACAAACCGCCTCATTCGCAGCGAGCCATGTCTGCGCATACGTGTTGAGCGTAGCGTCGACCGCGGACCAACCATGCCGAGCAAAGGGCAACGGTGAGTTGGCGAACACCGTCTGCACGGGCGCACGCGCGCCGGGACCCACAACCGCGTCGAGCTGCGACGCCCCGCCCGTACACGGATCATCGCCATCGTCGAGAAAAAACCCCGCTGCAGCCGCCCCCGCCGCCAAGCCGACGAATGCCACCGTGGCCCACGGCCAAGACCGTTTGCCTGAGCCCTCGCGGCGGAGGGCCTCGAGCATCGCGACCATGGAGGGGTAGCGTTCGGACGGGCTGACCGACAGCGCCTTGAGCAGGACTTGGCGAACCCAGCCCGGAACGTCGGTTCGAGATGGTGCGGGCCGGGTGTTTCCAGCGCCGACGTTGTAGGCCAACGAAGCTACGTCGTCGCCTGGGAACGGTCGGACCCCAAAGAGCGCCTCGTAGAGCGCGACCGCGAAGGCGTATTGATCGCTGCGCGCATCGACGTCGCGGCCCTCGTGC
>CAYGTG010001258.1:0-2647 GCA_964352485.1 uncultured Nannocystaceae bacterium
GGCTGAGGCCGCTCGCGATGGCGGACCAGTTCACGGACATGAGGTCTGGCGAGTATATCCACTACCCCTCGAACATGGTCACCGGCCCGCCGGGTTCGTTGTCTCAATGCAGGGGAGCCGATCTACTGAATCTCCGTCAGTTCCAGAGTCGCCACATGAACGGTCATGCCGGCGGTGATGGCGAGCGCAACCTGCTCACCAGCCTGCGCCCCGTTCACGGATGCCCCCCATCGGCCCCCCGAGGGGAGAGGCTCGCGGAGTGACTCAGTTGAGGCCAACGACGGAAGCTCGACCCGCCTGATGACCAGCTCCGATGTGCTCCGATCGTCATCCACCACGAACTCGCACCAACAACCAACCTCGCTATCGCCATCGCAGAGTTCACCTTCGAAGTGGCCTTCGATGTCCAGCGTGGCTTCTGCGTACACCAAGACGAGATCATCCCCATCGCGGAGCGCCGCGACGCTACCCGTGCTCTCTCGGCCAGTCGCGGTGCACTGCCCCTCGCACGCGTTTGTAAGGTCATTGGTGCTGCACCTGTCCCCTGGAACAGGCTCCGTTCCCGGAACCACCGCCGCTGATTCACCGGGGGTCGCAACTCGGACACCGTTTGGTCCAGCTCGCAGCGCTGCGAGGTAGGTCGACGCTCCGGGAACGAGCGTCATCTCCCCGAGAATCCCCTCCGGCTCGAACCCGAGGTCGAAGACTTCATCACCAACGAGAACGCTCGGTATCTTGCGAGTGCTATCAGGATCGTCGGCGTGGTGAGCAACCATGACCGTTCCGTCGTCGGCGATCGCGAGGTCGGAGCCGGACCTGGGTAGACCAAGTTCTTCGAGGGTCCATTCGCCCTCCTCCTCTCTCGCCAGCATGAGATCGTTCCCATCGCGCAACGCGGCGATCAAGCCCACGCGCGTCCCGTCGTGCTCTTCGAAATCGTATACGACCCAGGTCGGGCCTTGTGCCACGCACGTGATCTCATTCGATGCCCCCGGCTGAAAATCCAGCAGGTGTTTTTGGCTCGGGCCACCGGCATAGAGAACGCGAGCCCCCCCGCCCTGGGACACGAGGAGGGACGACCCCCCGATTTGGCCGGGTAGCGAGATGACCTCGGGCTTCGGGCCGTACTCGATCAGCGTCGAGGAGACCCCCCCAACCCCTGATCGGATGAAGACGCTCGGAACCCCGTCGGTGGAGATCCCCACGACACCTTCGGCGGAAGGCTCACACGCTGTGCTCCACTGCGCGTCAAATGGGCATCCGGGGCACCAATCTTCCGAATAGACCTCGCAGGAGGTTGGCTCCGTGTCCCGGTCATCGAAGGGCGCGCAGTCGATGATGGGAGGGTCCTGGTCGCCGCCGCCGCCCCCGGCCTCGGAGAATCCTGACGTGGACGAACCGCTGCCGTCCGTACCGCCGTCCGTACCGCCGTCCGTACCGGACATTCCGGACCCGCTATCACCGCATCCGAGGGTGGAGAGGACCGCCGCGCCCGTGACCAACAAGAGGCAACGCGAGCGTCGTTGTGCGGGTCGCGCCGCCAGTCTTTCTTCGGCCTCCAGCCGCGTCGTCAAAATCAATCTATGCATATGCGGGGTTTGTGTCGCAGCGCTCGCATACGTTGCATCGCAGGCCGCGTTTAATTAGACGCCTGGAACCGAGCCGAGCGTCTGCACGCCTTTGCAGACCGCGATCACGTCCTTCAACGCCCGCGGCTGCGCGTTATCGCCGGTGCAATAGATGTCGACGTCGCCGATTTTTCGACGCACAACCGCCCGGTAATTGAGCTTGTTGAACGGCGTGGACTGGAACTGCACCAAATAGCCGTCGCTGAGTTCCTCGCCTTGGAGGCGGCTGCCCTTCTCGACCTCCACCGCAAACTTCTCCGCCTTCTCCAGCGTCGAGGGGAAGTGGTCCGCCTCGTACGTTCACGGCTTGCGATAGCACCTAGGTCCTGGCCAACGATGCGTCGGGCCGGCCCACGCCTGGGCCACGGGGCCAACCAAGCGCCGGACAATACGGCGCTGCGCGAGCGGCCCGGGATGCGCATCAGCAGCGCCGTTCAGTGGCCAGTTGTCATGCGCAGCCGCGGTACGTTCCGCGGACCACCCAGGGCAGCGACGCTCTCGCCGTCGTTCGCGACCACTGGCCCGCGTTCCGGGAGCGGCTCGAGGAACGCGCGGGCTCGCTACCAGGATTCGTGCGCAACGAGCTCGAAGCGTTCATCACCTGTGGAGATTTCGAGCACGGCTTCTTGGTGGCGCAGTGCCGCCGCTGCGGGGACAGCTTGCGCGTTCCCTTCGCGTGCAAGAGCCGGGGCATCTGCCCCTCGTGCATGGGCCGGCGCATGGCCGAGACCGCGGCGCTGCTGGTCGAGCATCGCTTGCCCGAGGTCCCGTGGCGTCAGTGGGTGCTGAGCTTCGAAGGCCCGATGGCGATGCGGCTGGGCTACGACCGGGCGCTGCTCGGGCGGGTGTGTCAGCGGTTTGCCAAGCGGGTGATGCAGACGCTTCGGGCGCAGACCAAGCGCGCGCATGGGTTGCGCAGCAGCGGCAGCCTGCACCCTGGAGTGCTCATCGTGGTGCAGCGGTTCCGCAGTGACCTGGGCTTGTACGTGCATCTGCATGCGTTGGTCACCGACGGCTGC
>CAYGTG010001259.1:0-2644 GCA_964352485.1 uncultured Nannocystaceae bacterium
GTACAGCGCCATCAAAAGCGTCGCCTTCAGCAGGTGCTCTGGCGGGAGCTCGGCTCCTTCGGACGCCCCATCGAATCCTGGCTCGCCACCGGGCGAAGCAAAGTGCGGCATCGACAACTTCGAGCAGGTCCAAGCGAAGCTCGCAAGGGGTTCCGCGAAGGCCCTGGAGCAGTGCAAAGCCTCTGGCAGCCTTCCCGCGGACGGAGTCTTCGACGGGGACAAAAAGAAGTTCAGCTGGGCGGCGACGACCTCCGAGCACGGCACGACGTACGAGGTGCTGAGCACCACCGGCTCGCAGACGACTGGGCTCCAGCGCAGTTGTCACGAGGCCAGCTGCACCTGCGGTCCGCTTATCTCGAAGTCGCTCGCCAGCGAGTATCAGGCCCTCGAGCAGGCGTACGAGTCGATGACGCTTCATCGCATCTCTGGCTCGCTGCTCGGTTCGAACGCCAAGGGAGCCCAGCGCCTGCTCGACCGGCATGCCACGGAGTTTCCGAACGGGGAGCTCGCGTCGGTCCGCGAGCGCTATCGGCAACGCCTTGCCAAGGTGCTTGAGAAGTCTGGAGAGGCCGAGACTTCGGATCCCGCGCCGGCATCGTCGAACGACGAGTTCACGTGCGGCGTGGACGGTCGCGAGGGGATCGAGAAGACCCTCCAGGCGATGACCGCCAAACCCATCGAACAATGCAAAGCGGCCGGGACCTTTCCCCTCGACGACGTCTTCGCTGGCGACGGAAAGAAGTTTAGATGGATGGCTCAGTCGTCAGACGTCCGGGCCATCTACGAGGTCCAGCAACGGGACGCCCCGCCGACATCGACGTCGGGCCTGCGACAGCACTGCTACAACGACGGCTGCACGTGTGAACCTCTCCTGTCGAAGTCGCTGGGGCAGGAGTACTCGATCCTCGAGGGCGCCCTCAAGCAGCTCATCTACAAAGAGCGAGGTGGAGCGACCCCGGTGCCCGCCGACCCCACCAGGCTACAGAGCGCCGAGACCTCGCTCGATAGGCACGCTCGAGAGTTCTCAGACGGAGCCCTCAGCGCCCTGCGCGAACGCTATCGGCGAGACCTCGTCGACGCGAAGAACGAGGGCTGAGTCGACCCGATGTCGCGTCCTGCCATCACGGAGGTCCGCGCCGCCGACGGTCATCGCTACGGGTCGAGCCGGATTGTGAAACCGTCGACTCCGGGGCCGCCGAGGCCGGACTGCAGCAGGCCGGTCCCGGGGTTGATGCCTCCGGTGAAGGATCCCGCGAGCCAGAGTGCGTCGTCGGGCCCAAACGCTACGTCGTTCGGCTGCTGTGCCAGTGCGCCCTGGGTCGCGTCGGTCACGACCTGAAGCCAGCGCAGCGAGCCGTCTTGCAAGGACAGTCGGGCGATAAAAACGTCGATTCCGGCTGGGAGGGGCGCGGGCACGCCGTCGTAGGTGAACGTCGAGCTGTAGCTGCCGGCGATCGCAATTTCGTCGCACCGGGTGTCCAGTCCCCAGATCCTCGCCGCACCATCAAAAGCCTGGTGCCACTGGACCTGGCCAGTGTCGGCGTCGAGCCCGATGACGAAGCTGCCTCCCGAGACGCTGCGGCCCTCGATGTCGAGCGACATCTCGTCTCCGGAGATACTGACGATGACAAGCCCATCTTGGCTGGACACCCGCGTGGTCGCGGCGAAGCCTCCTGTGGCCTCGAACGCGACGCTCCATACGTGCTCTCCGTCCTCCCCATCGAGCCGGGCGACAACGATGTCGGGTGCCGGGGTGCCACCGTCCCCCAGCGGTCCCCCGCCAAAGTCGAGTTGATCGCTCGTCGTGGCGACGGCGAGTACGTCGCCGTCGAGGTCGGCGAGCCCGCCGAGCTGCTCCTCACCCTCGCCGCCCCAGCGTCGAGACCACACGTGCTCGCCGTCCTCATCGAACACGCCGATGTTCACGTCCTCTTCGATGGGGGTGTTGTTCAGCACAGCACCCCCAAAGCTGACCGATCCACTGGCCGCGCCGCCCATGACCATCCCGCCATCGGGGCGCAGCGCGACGCTGGTGACAACCGGTGCGTCGACGGCAGCGCCGTTGGGAAGCACGATGGGACCATCGAGGGAGCCGTCGGCATCAACCCATCCGAAGAGGGCACAGCGGCCGCTGCAGCCGGGAAGGTTGACTCCGTCCAGCGCGAGATTGCCCCGAAACACGCCGACGAACGCAGCCCGGTCCCCGTCACCATCGATGGCAGTGAGGTTGACGAACGGCGACGAGGCGCCGATCTGCTCGGTCTCGAGCAGGTGCGTCCACAGGTAGTCTCCCGTATCGTCGAGTCCAGCGAGCACGCCGCGCAGGTCGGAGATGCCGGTGGAGGCCGGGATGCTCGGAAGTGGGTCGACGGCGGTCTCGAACCTTCCGATCCTGGCCGCGAGGATCGCTGCGCCGTCGACGGGCGCGACGGCGATGACCTGATCGGACGCGCCTTCGAACTGCGGTGCGGGGCTGGCCTCCCCGAGTCGCGCGGCCGCGGTGGCCGCTCCTTCGCCGCGCAAGGACGTGCATGCCTGCGGACCACCGGTGGTCTCGCCGGAGCTTTCGTCGCCGGAAGCGTCGGATCCGGTCGTGGAATCGCCCGAGGATCCGGCGACACCGGTGACGTCTACGCTGCTGGTG
>CAYGTG010001260.1:0-2643 GCA_964352485.1 uncultured Nannocystaceae bacterium
GTCGAGCATCTCGCTCCACTGTGCCAGCCAGCCGCTGGCGCGCGGGATGGCGAACAGCACCGGGAACATCTCGGTGGGGAAGCCCATCGCCTGGTAGATGAGGCCCGAGTAGAAGTCGACGTTTGGGTACAGCTTCCGGCTGACGAAGTACTCGTCGTTGAGCGCGATTTTCTCGAGCTCGAGCGCCATGTCGAGTCGCGGGTTGCGGCCGGTGACCTCGAAGACCTGGTCGGCGAGCTTTTTGATCACCCGTGCGCGGGGATCGTAGTTCTTGTAGACGCGGTGACCGAAGCCCATCAGGCGACGCTCGCCCTTCTTCACGCCCTCGATGAAGGACGGGATGTTCTTCATCTCGCCGATGTCGTCGAGCATGCGCAGGACGGCCTCGTTGGCGCCGCCGTGAAGCGGGCCGTACAAGGCGGCCGATGCCGCCGCGAGGGAGACGTAGGGATCGGCTTCGGAGCTGCCGACGGCCCGCGCCGCGCTGGCGGAGCAGTTTTGCTCATGGTCGGCATGCAGGATGAACAGCACGTCGAGCGCCCGCTCGAGGATCGGGTTGGGCTTGTAGTTGGGCTCAGCAAGCTGGAACAGCATGCTGAGGAAGTTTCCGCAGTAGGACATATCGTTGTCTGGGTAGACGTACGGTCGTCCGAGCGAGTGCCGGTAGGCCCATGCGGCCATCGTAGGCAGCTTGGCGATGATCTTGACGATGTGCTCGTTGCGGATCTCGGGGTTCCGCACGTGCTTGCTGGACGTGTAAAATGTCGAGAGCGTGCCCAGGAACGCAACGAGACGGCCCATCGGGTGCGCGTCGTAGCGGTAGCCTTCCATGCACGTCTTGAGGAACTCGTGCACGTACGTGTGCGTGGTGACCTCATTGGTCCACGCCGCGGACTCGGTCTTGTTGGGAAGCTCGCCGTTGAGAAGGAGGTAGGCGACCTCGAGATATGTCGACTGCTCCGCGAGCTGTTCGATCGGGTATCCGCGGTAGCGCAAGATGCCCTTGTCCCCATCGATGTACGTGATCGCCGAACGGCAGGATGCCGTGTTCTTGTACGCGGGGTCGTAGACCATCAGACCGAAGTCCTCCTCAGAGGATTTCATCTGGCGAAAGTCCATGGCTCGAACGGTGCCGTCGTTGATCGGCAGTTCGAAGTTGTTTCCCGTGCGGTTGTCGGTGATCGAGAGTGTATCGGCGGCCATCAGAAGCTCTTCGCGAAAGTGGCGGAACCATACAGCCGTCGCCGTGCCTTGCCAATACGACCGCGCGGCTCATTGTGGTCAAAGCTCGGGCGAGAACAGCTGCCACACTTCGTTCGCCGCGCCGTCTCGGTCCTCGCCGCCGGCGACGATGGTGACGCCGGTGGGAAGCGTGGCCGCGCTGCCGCCGGTGGCCCGCTGTGGACTCCCCGTAGGCTCCTCGCGCTCCAGCGTGGTGCGGTCGAAGCGGAACAATCGACCTTCGCCTTGCGCGTACACCGCCGCCGTGTCTTGCAGCCAGAGGATGTCCCGCATGGGAATCGGAAGTAGGTCTGGGAGCCGGCTCACGGTGGGCTCCGTGTCCGCGGTGTCAACGATCGCGCCTTGTACGGTCGTCTCGCCGTCGAGGGATCCTCCCGCGCAAAGGGTCCGGGTCTCGTCTAGAGTGACGCAGTGCGCGCCGGTCCACGCACCGCCATCGGCTTCGGCCACCTGGCCAGAAACGACGACGCGAACGAGAGGCAGCGACGGATCGTCTCCGCCGAACGCGATGAGGCTCTCTTCACCCTCGCCGGGGCGGCCGAACAGGGTCGCGCCACGTCGTGGGCCATCGAGCTCGAGGCTCAGCGCGGTGATCGTGGGCAGCGCGCTGTCCTGCGTCGCGACTTCGACCTGAAGGAGGCTGGTCTGTTCTCCTCCACCGGCGATGTAAACCCGGGCGGTTTCGGGATCGAACCAGGCGGCACCCCCCGGGCGCGGAGGCATGTCCTCTTGGGACACTTGTACCCACGCGTCGGTCCCGTAGACGTAGCGGGCCGCGGCCACTTGCTCCGCGTACGATACGCGCGTCACGCTGCCGGTTCCGTCTCCGACGAACAGCCCGTCGTCCGCGGCGGGGGTCGGCTCGGGGAAGGGGGCAATCGGGAACAGTTCGTAGGTGTAGGCGTCGAGAAACAACGTACTCGCGTCCGAGCCCAGGGCGATCGCGCCGCGTCCGACGGAGGGGGCGATGAGGGTGCTGGCGTCCGGAAGCGCGAAGTCGCGGTCGAACGTGGCGAGCGTCCCTGGATAGCCCACAAACACGGCGAGGCCGGCTCCGGCGGCACCCGCGAAGGTGAACGGCGGAGTGGTCCCGTATGCGACGAGGGTCTCACCGCGGGCGAAGAACACCGACAGGCTCCGCGAGACGTCGTCGGGCGGGAGCTCGAACTCCACGGCGGCATCCGGCCCATCGACCGAGAACTGCTCGGTAAAGCCTTCGGGCGCCAGGGAAACCGTGATGTTGTCGACGTCGCTGAGAGGACCGTCATCGCGGGGCCGCTCGAAAGAAATCGCGACTTCCGACGTGATGTCACCGCAGGCCAGTGGGGCGGCTGTCAGGCACAGGAGCCACCGAGCGTCCATGGACGCGCGAGTACCACGCCGAAACACCATGCGACCCCG
>CAYGTG010001261.1:0-2641 GCA_964352485.1 uncultured Nannocystaceae bacterium
ACCGTCAAAGCAATGCGCGCGATCTTGAGCGCCGCTGCATCTAAGCTTCGCAAGCGCGCTGACCTCGAGATCATCGAGTAATCCACCCCGGCCCGTTCGTCCCTCCGTCGTAGGGGCGCGCGTGCGCGAGTCGACCATGACGAGCCGGAACACTGGCCCCAGCGGGACCAGCAAAACAACTGAAGCCGAGACCTCCGGGCGCCTGTCTGTCGGGTTTGTGTTGGGGGCGCATGGCGTTCGCGGCACGACGCGTCTGCAGCTGTTCGACGGAGGCTCACATGCGCTCAAGGAGGGGGTCGAGTTGGTGCTCGTTCATCGCGAGACCAAAGCCGTCGTCGCGCGCAAGATCTTGAACAAGGTCTCGATGATTCCGGGCAAGCCTGTCGCCCGGGCCGACCTCGAGGGCGTCGATAGCCGGGAGGCCGTGGAGGCCATTCGTGGACTGACCATCGAGGTCGAGCGGGATGTTCTCCCCGACCTCGCAGACGACGAGTTCTACCTCGTCGATGCGATCGGTCTGCCCGTCGAACGTCTGCTCGAAGATGGCTCGGTGCAGGCGTTGGGCAAGGTCGTGGCGGTCACCACCAACGGCGCGCAGGATCTGTTCGAGATTGAGTACTTCGGCGCACGCGGCCGGGCGCAGCGATGGCTCATTCCGGTGATTCCGGGGTTCGTCAAAGATGTCGACGACCGGAGAGTGCTCGTCGATCCGCCGCTGGGACTGCTCCCAGACGCTCTCGAAGCCGGGTCCTGAGATGGACGCCGAAGCTGTGATGACCGCTCAGTGCTTCGAAGTCTTCACGCTCTTCCCTGAAGCGGTCGAGGCGTTTGCAACGACGGGCTTGCTGGGAAAGGCCGTCGATCGTGGCCTGGTCGAAGTTCGCGCGACGAACTATCGCGACTTCACAACCGACAAGCATCGGACCGTCGACGACGCGCCCTTTGGCGGCGGCGCCGGCATGGTGATCAAGCCCGAGCCGGTCGTTGCCGCACTCGAAGACGTGCAGCGTTCGCGTGGGCCGATGCTTCGCGTGTTGCTGACTCCTTCGGCGCCGCGCTTCGATCAACGGACGGCCGAAGCGTTTGCGAAGCACGATCGCATCGCTCTGCTTTGTGGTCGCTACGAGGGCATCGACGATCGGGTCCGCGAGAACTTCGTCGACGTTTGTGTTTCGCTTGGGGACTTCGTGCTTGGCGGTGGCGAGGTCGCGGCGCTCGCGATCATCGAGGCGGTGTCGCGGCTTCGTGAGGGCGTCCTGGGCAACCCGGAATCCGCCCGCACCGAGTCCTTCGCGGCCGGAGACGGAGGCTCGTACCTCGAGCACCCCCAATACACGCGACCCAAGTCGTTTCGCGGCCACGAGGTCCCGGACGTCTTGCTCGGGGGAAACCACGAGGCGATCGCTTCGTGGCGGCTCGAGCAGGCGCGCGCCCGAACGTTCGCGTTGCGCCCCGAGCTCCGCCGCGTCGAGCCGTTGCCGAAATCTTGTGCGTTGCACGTGGCGGTTCCTGCGTCGGCCGAGCCCTCGGCGGACTACGTCGACGTGTTGCGTCGGTACGGCGTGACCGCGCTGGTGGTGCTTGGGGGTGACCCCGCGGCGGTGTTGCCCTGGGTCGAGGCGACGCAGGGTCGGGTGTCGGTGGCCGGGTTTGCCAGCCTCAAGCAGCTGAGGCGCCGGCTGCGGCAGCGCCACGGGCGCAACCCCGCGACTGTGGCGATCGCGCGCCCGGCGGATCTGCCCCCGGATCCGCTGGGCGATCCTGCACAAAGGCCGCAACCTTCCTCCGACCCCGCCAGGGTGCTCGATACCCTGCGTTCCCTCGATGCGGAGCCGCCCGCCAGCCTGATCGTCGTCGCTGGGCTCAATCCCTGGGGCGTGGACGCTACAGCCGTGTACGCGCCTTCGGGACCCGCGACCGATGGAGATGCGCCGGCTGAGGGAAAAGGTGCGCAAACCCAAGATCAAATCCTTGCAACCGGTCCAGGGATCGAGGACTCTTCGCGCCCGCCCGCGCTGACGATCCTAGATCGCGGCCTTGCAGGACTCCTCCTCCTCCGACAGACAAGCGACGGATAGGCGACGTCATGAGCAACAGCATTCCAGCCATCGAGGCCATCGAGCGAGCAGAGAAGCGTCACGAGCTTCCCATGTTCCGCGCCGGTGACACCATTCGCGTTCACGCCCTCATCTCCGAGGGAAACAAGGAGCGCATCCAGGTCTTCGAAGGCGTTTGCATCCATCGCAAGCGTGGCGGCGGCCGCGGCTCCTTCACGGTTCGCAAGGTCTCGAGCTCGCACGGCGTCGGCGTCGAGCGCGTTTGGCCCGACAACTCGCCGCGTGTCACCAAGGTCGAGCTCGTCACCCGCGGCAAAGTGCGCCGCGCCAAGCTCTACTACCTCCGCGAGCTTCGCGGAAACGCTGCCCGCATCACCTCCAAGCTCGGCAACTACGGGGCCATTCTCGCCCGGCAGTCGGAGAAGCAGGAGCAGGCCAAGACCGCTCAGGACCAGTCGTCGGTCGAAGCGGCCGCCGATGCGAAAGCCGCAGCCGCCAAGGCTGAAGCAGCGAAAGCCGCCAAGGCTTCGCAAGACTAGACCCCGTTCGTCCGTTCGGAGAAAACAAGCCGATTCGCAGCCTCG
>CAYGTG010001262.1:0-2639 GCA_964352485.1 uncultured Nannocystaceae bacterium
GCCCGGCCCAAGGTGGCGACCCCGCGTCGCGGCCTCATTGGTCGTCGGCGCTTTGGCGATCTCATGCGTCGTCGCGCCCACCGCAGTGGGCGGGATGGCGCTGATGCTGTCCGCACACGACGGTCGTCCCCCGGCCCCGCCCGAGCGCTGCCGGGGCCACCAGGTCCCCGCGAAGCGTCCATCCCGCGAGCCAGGCACCCAGCCCCGCGCATGCACAGGCGATCAGGGCGGCATCGAACAGCCCCGCGCCAGCGGTGCGCAAAGCAGCGATCCGGGACGCTGAGACCAAAAAGCGCGTCAGCGGCGCAACCGTATTCAGGGGCGGGCTAGCCAAGCGGGACTCCACATCGCACCTCGCGCTGGCCACGGGTTGGCGCGCGGGGGGCGAGGAAAGGTATAACCGCGCTTCGATGCGCAGTCACTGGCCGGGCTGCCGCGACCCCTCCGTCCCCTACGGGTCGGTTCCTAACGGGACAGAGATTCGCCCCTGAATAGTCCCCACCGCCGGCCGTCGAAGCGTGAGCAACACGTGGTTTCCAACGAAGCCGACGACCACGAGCTGGTCGAAGCCTGCAAGGGTGGGGATCGTCGTGCGTTTCAGATCCTGTTTAAGCGCTATGAGCGCAAGGTCTATGCGGTTGCCTATGGATTCCTCAGGAACCAGGAAGATGCGCTGGACGTCACGCAAGAGGCCTTCATCAAGGTCCACCGCTACCTGCCGAAGTTCGAGGGGCAATCCAGCTTCTACACCTGGCTGTACCGGATTGTGGCCAACCTCTGCATCGATCACCTCCGGCGCGCTGGACGCAAGAAGGACGTCGAGTTCGACGACAAGCTCCGCCACGATGGCCAGACCGATGCGTCGTCCGACCGGCTCCCAGCCGCGACGTTGGGCGACCCCTCCAAAGCCGTTCGCAACAAGGAGATCCTCGACGCCGTCGAGACGAGCCTGGGCGAACTCAGCGAGAAGCATCGGATGGTGATCGTCATGCGCGAGCTCCAAGGTCTCTCCTATGCCGACATGGCCAAGGCGATGAACTGCTCCAAAGGCACGATCATGAGCCGGCTCTTTCACGCACGGCGGAACATGCAAAAGCAGCTCACAGCGCGGCTAGAGCACGTCCCGAGCACTACTGAGGACGACCCGGATGGGAGTTCCAATCCAAAAAAGGACAGGGCCGGAAATAAACCTGAGTCCAAATCGAACACCGGGGCATCCGGGTCCGTCTCACAGGAGGCTGCATCATGACCAACCAAGTTGGAACCTCTGGCGTGTCGCGTGACGAACTCACGCTTCACTTCGACGGCGAGAGTACCGGGGCCGAGGCCCACGAACTCGCCGCCCAGATCGACGCTGATCCTGAACTGCGCGAAGAACTCGCTCAGCTCGGGATCGTCCGCGGTCTCGTACAAGAGACGCTCAAGACCAAGGCGGCCGAGATCCCGCAGGCCCGGTTTGAGCAGATCTGGGATGAAATCGACCGACAGCTCGATCGCGAAGCGGCGGCGGCGGGTCCTTCCGCCGGGTCGTTCTGGTCCAGGGTCTGGACGGCACTTCGACCGGTCCGGATTCCGCTCGCGGCCGCCGCGGCTGCTGCAGCCGTGACTCTGGTCGTCGTCTCCGTCACGGACGACCCCTCTGACAAAGGTGTGTCCTCCGAGAATAATCCCGGAGCGGTCGCGTCTGCACAGGAGCCCACAGCGGAACAAGAGCCCGAGACGGCCCCCGCTGTGAGCGCCGAGCCGAAGGATGGTCCTTCCGCTCACCCCGCCGGAGAAAGAATGGCTGTCGCTCCCACCCAAGACCTTCCATCGCCGGACCCGACCGACCCGTCCGCGGGTGGTTTCGGCGGCGAAGATGACCTGCCCAGCCCCAAAAAGGTCGAGGCAGAGATTCACGGGGTCGAGTTCTCGGGACACACCGGCCGCATCTCCAAAACTGGGACCGTCACCGTCCTGTACCTCGAAGAAGAGGCCCAGCCCAAAGACACCGAGCGTTCGCTATGAAGCCCCGCCGCACCAAGAGCTTGCTCTCCCTGGCCCTCAGCTCCCTTCTCGTGCCTGCTGCGGCCCTCGCAGCGGTGGCTACGGTCTCGACCGTGGCCCATGCCGCGCCCGCCCAGAAGCCGTCCGTCAAGGTCAGTTCCGACGCCGAAAAGGCCGTGTGCAAGGTCCACGCTGTCCTCGCCTCGAAGGAGGGCGACGGCAAGATTCCCAAGAACCTCGAGTTCATGAAGGAGTGGCTGACCGATGAGCCGTACGACCGCTACAAGTCGTTCCACCTCCTGGGATCCAAGAAAGTCGAACTCAAGGTCAGCCAGGCAACTGAGGCCGAGTTCAAGACCGGGCACAAGATGAAGCTCAGCCTGCTCGGTGGAGACGAGAAGAAGCTCAGGCTGCATCTGGACCTGACTCATCGCGACGGCAAGAAGAACCTCGTCGCCATGGACTACAGCATCGAAGACAACGGGCTGTTCTTCGTTCAAGGTGGTGAGCACAAGTCTGGCGAGGTGACTGGGCGGATTTTTTGGGCCATCCAGTGCGCTCGTCGCTGATCCGCACCGCAGCTGTCGCCAGACCCAACGCGAGAAACGCCGTGCTCCTCTGAGCGCGGCGTTTCTTTTGGTTCGGCTTCGTCT
>CAYGTG010001263.1:0-2638 GCA_964352485.1 uncultured Nannocystaceae bacterium
CCCGGGTCGCGCTTGGAACCCAAGGCGCGGTCTCCAGCGCCGAGGCGAGTGCGAGTGAGGTCGGTATCGCAATCATGAAGAAGGGGGGCAATGCCATCGATGCCGCGGTGGCGGTCGGGTTTGCGCTGGCGGTCACGCACCCCTCTGCCGGCAACATCGGTGGCGGCGGCTTCATGGTCGTTCGGATGGCCGACGGCGACACCGCGGCGTTCGACTATCGGGAGCAGGCACCGGCTGCGGCGACCCGGGACATGTTCCTCGGGCCTGATGGCAAGCCCACCAAAGAACGCCTGGTCGGCCCCAAGGCGGCGGGCATCCCCGGGTCGGTCGCAGGTCTGGCGCTCGCCCACAAGACCTACGGCCAGCTCCCCTGGCGCGACGTGGTGATGCCGGCGGTGGAGCTCGCGCGCGAGGGCAACGCGCTGGACAGTTTTCACGTCCAGGACATCGAGCGCGGGGTGGGGCGCATTCGCGATGCCGGCTACGAGGCGTCGGCGGATTTCTACACGAAGCCCGACGGATCGCTGTACGCGGTCGGAGATACCTGGAAACAGCCCGTGCTGGCTGCAACGCTCGAAGCCATCGCGGATGGAGGGCCGCAGGTGTTCTACGAAGGACCGATCGCAGAGGCGATGGCGGCCGAGAACGCGGCCGCGGGCGGGTTGTGGACCGTCGCCGACCTGGCTTCGTACGAAGCAAAACGACGCGAGCCCATCACGTTCGAGTACCGCGGTCATGAGATCATCACCATGCCGCCGCCGTCCGCAGGTGGGGTGGGGCTGTACCAGATGCTGGCGGCCGCAGAGTCACTCGACCTGGCTTCGAAGCCCTGGCGGAGCGTGCAGGAGGTGCATCTGCACGTCGAGATTGCTCGCCGGACCTACGTCGACCGCAACATGCTGTTGGCCGACCCGGACTTCGTGAAGCTGCCGATGGACCAGTTGATGACCCAGGCCTACGTCGAGGGACGGCTGGCCGACATCGATCCGGACCACGCCACGCCCTCGAGCGAGGTGCATGCCGGCATCGCGCCGATCAAAGAAGAGTCCCATCAGACCACCCACTTCTCGGTCGTGGACGCGGCCGGCAACGCGGTCTCCAACACCACCACCCTCAACCTGGGCTTCGGGGCTCGGTTCGTGCTTCCGAGCTCGGGCGTGCTGCTCAACAACGAGATGGACGACTTTTCCACCCAGCCGGGCGCGGCCAACGTGTTCGGTCTGGTCCAGGGCGAGCCCAACAAGATCGAACCGGGCAAGCGCATGCTCAGCTCGATGACGCCCACGATCGTCGCCAAGGACGGAGAACTGCGGGCGGTGGTGGGAAGCCCAGGCGGTCCCACGATCACCACGACCGTTCTGCAGGTCATTCGCGCCGTGGTCGACTATGGGCTGACCATCGACGAAGCCGTCGCTGCGCCGCGGGTCCATCACCAGTGGCAGCCGGACAAGATCTGGGCCGAGAGTGGGATCGGTCCGGAGCTCCAGGCCGGGCTCGAGGCGCTGGGGCACGAGGTGGACGCGAAGCGCTCGTCGATGGGACACGCGAACTGCATCGAAGTCGATCCGGCCAGCGGCGGTTTCCGAGCGGTCGCCGACACCGTGCGCGACGGCGGCAAGGCGGCTGCGTTCTGATGGCCCGCCCAACCGTATTCCTGTTCGATATCGATGGCACCATCCTCGACGCCCAGGGTGCGGGGCGTCGCGCAATGCAAGCGGCCTTCGAGAGCGTGTGTCCAGGCTGCGGCGACGCGATGGAGGCGGTCCGGTTTTCTGGGATGACGGACCCCGCCATCGCTCGGGCGGCACTGAACAACGCTGGACTCCCGGCGGACGACGTCAAGATTCAGCGCGTGGTGATGGCCTACCTCGCACGCATCGCACTCGAGGTGCGGAGCATCCCACCGAGCGTCTACGATGGGGCTCAGGCCGCCATCGATCTCGCCCACGCGCAGCCGCGATCTGCGGTCGGCCTTGGCACCGGCAACCATGTCGAAGGGGCGCGCCACAAGCTTGCGCCGGTTGGGTTATGGGAGATGTTCTCCTTTGGTGGGTTTGGCAGCGACGCGGAGGTCCGGGCCGACATGCTGGCGGTGGGTCGTGACCGCGGCTTGGCCCAGCTGGGCGCGGCGGCGGCGGAGGCCCGCGTGGTCATCATCGGAGACACCCCAAGAGACGTGCAGGCTGCGGCGGCCATCGGGGCGTTGTGCCTGGCCGTCACCACCGGGTCCCATGACGCGGATTCGCTCCATCGAGCTGGGGCCGATCGCGTCGTCGATCGCCTGGACCGTCCCGAGGCCCTGGAATTCCTGGTCGGCTGAGTTTTTTTTCGCGTGGGTGCAGGCCGGGTCGTGGACTCGTGCGTTGGCCCGGTTCGATGGACCGAATCGGCGACTACGACGTGCTCCGCCCCCTGGGCGAGGGCGGGATGGGGATGGTCTACGCCGCCAAAGAGCGGCTTTCGGGGCGCGAAGTCGCGCTCAAGACGCTTCGGCCCGAACTCGCGGCCTCCGACGAAGGCCGGAGGCTGTTCCGCAGCGAGATGACGATTCGGGCCCACCTTGATCATCCCAACGTGGTCCGTTTCCTCGCCTGGTCGGAGATCGTTGGGCTGCTGGTCTTGGCGATTGAGCTTCTCG
>CAYGTG010001264.1:0-2633 GCA_964352485.1 uncultured Nannocystaceae bacterium
GGTGATCCTCACCCCCGACACGCGGCCCACGTCGATGCCCAGCATCTGCACCCGACTGCCCTCGGTCACGCCGTGCCCATCGGCAAGCATCAGCTTGTAGTGGGCAGGCGTGTCGAACGTGCCTCGGCCGCCCGAGAGAAACAGCAGACTGACGAGGGTGGCCGTGGCCACCAGGATCACCAGCGCGCCCGCAATCCACTCGGCGCGGCGGATGCGAAACGGCACACTCACGAGGCCACCTCCAGCGCCCGAAGCTCGATGACGCGGTCGACCAGCGGCTCGACGAACTCGATGTCGTCATCGGCGACCAGCACGGTCACGCCTCTCGCCTGGGCTCGAGCGTGGAGTGCCGCCACGATGTTGCGGCCTTCGGGGTGCAGGTATGCGCTGGGATCTTCGGCGAGCAACACGACCGGCTCGAGCAGCAGCGCCCGCAGGTACGCGAAACACTTGCACAGCTCCGCCGGCAAGAGGCACGCCCGCACGTCCGCGGCGGCCTCGAGTCCAGCCGTGGCGATGATGGACCGCACGGCGCTGCTCGCATCGGACTGTGCGGTACCGTGATAGCGCAGCGCCAGCTCGAGGTTGTCCCGCATCGTCATGTTCGCCAGCAGTCCGCCGGAGATCGACACGTAGCCCAGGTACCGGCGCAGCTGCAACAACGAGCGACGACCGGCTGCGCTCACGTCGACGCCGCACACCACGACCTGCCCTTGCTGAACCTGCTCGAACCCCGCGCAAGCCCGAATGAGCAAGCTCAGGGTGGGCTGATGGGGACCCACGACCGCAACGCGCTCACCGGCGCCAATGCGCAGCGATACGCCCTGCAGCTTTGCGCCGACACCTTGGACCCACAGATCCCGAATCTCGATCGAGGGCGTCATCGTGCTCAAAGTGCGAGAAGTGCGAACACGGCCGCCAGCGCCGAGCAGTGGATGAGGATTTCGACCAAGGCGCGGGCGACTCGGCGCGGGATCTCCGTCACATCGCCGCGAACCGACAACCCGTGATAGCAGGCGACCGCGGCCGAGACGATGCCGAACAGCCCCGCCTTGGCGAGTGCGAGAACGATGTCGACGGGCTGAAGTGCGAAGAGGTACGGCAAGGCCGCGCTCAGTTGCGGCGGCAGTGCGCCGGCCTGGACCGCAGCCGCAAAGGCCCCGCCAAACACAGACGGGACGAAGACGAGGGTCAGGGCGAGCGTTGCGACCGCCATACCGATGAAACGCGGCAGCAAGAGCCAGCGAATGGGGTCGATGCCCACGGCCTCGATGCCTTCGACCTCACCGCGCGCGCTCATCGAGCCCAGCTCAACCGTGATGGCCGCGCCCGAGCGCAGCGCGACAACGACCGCGGTGCACAGCGGAGCCACCTCTCGCACGAGCAGGCGGGCCAGAATGTCGACCACCATCTTGTTCTCCTCGGCACCCGAGAAGAACGTGAATGCCATCGTTGCGAAGACGGCCGAGCCGACCGCGCCCAAGAAGACGACCAGCGGAATGGCCTCGACACCGGTGAACACGATCTGCCGCGCCGCCTGCGTCCACACCACGCCGCCCGCGTTGCGGGACGGTCGCATCGCCGCACCCACGGTGAGCACCGTGAGCGTCGCGTACGAGACGACGCGTCGAATCTCGGTGAGAAAGCCGCGCCCAAGCCTCCGAAGAGCGTCGTGCATGGGTCGGTCGTCAGCGTACCAGGCAGGCCGCGTCCGGGCGAAGCTCCACGATCCAGGCCTGCGGCACGTGCTCGGCCACGGTCTCGGACACCAGGTTCGCCCAGGCGGGGGCCTGCTCCAGGATTCTCGCGTCGGCGCTGCACGCCACCGCGCCAGAGTCGATGACGGCTGCGTCGGCGTCATCGGGCAACTCGACCGACCACTGGACGCCTTCGGGGGCGCGTTCGCGGATCCAGCCCGCGAGGCGTCCGCTGTTGGAGACCGGACGGTCGACGAACCACGCCACGGTGCTCGGTCCCCAGCTGCGCAGCGTCGCGCACAGGGCATCGAGGGCGGACTCCGTGACCTCGACCCGGCGGTAGCTCCCGTGCACGCTCGAAAGATCTCTCAACGCCCCGTCAGCGCCGCGAAGCAGGACGCCTCCAGCCAGCGCCGTTTCGAGGCCGATGATGACGTTGAAGGCATCGATGGCCACAGCGGCCCCCGCAAGCGAGGCTGCATCACGCTGGCGGGCGGCTCGATGGCGAAGGCTCCCGTCCCCGGCGGCGCTGCGGGAGACCGCGGTCCGCTGGCGCTGCCGAAGCCGATATCGGTCCCCGACCAGCTTGGAGGCTGAGGGATCCACGTAGCCGCGGCCCAGAAGCCACCCCAGGTCGGCCACGGCTGCGCGCAGCGTCGGCGCGATTGCGGCCGAAAACAACGTTGCGTCGGCTTGATGTGGTCCTCGACCCACGAAGCCGCAGGATAGCCCGAGCGGCTCCCACGGGCTCGGGTCTGCCTGCTACGCTCCGGCGGCGATGCGTGAGGTGAAGCGAACCGTCATGGAGGTGTTCGAAGGTGTTGCCGATCGGCAGCAGGGCCAACCCGCCCTTCGGTGGAAGCAAGGCAGCAGCTGGAAATCGAAGACGTGGGGGGAGTATCGCGACGAGGTCCGCCTCGCTGCCAAGGCGATGAT
>CAYGTG010001265.1:0-2629 GCA_964352485.1 uncultured Nannocystaceae bacterium
CCATTGCATGGTCGAGTGACGGCACCCGCCTCATCGCCCAGAACTGCGAAGGGCCGCGACGCTGCGGTCTGGTCGTTCATGCTCTCAATACCGATGAGCGGCTGTTGTCCACCGCTCTCGGGCACCGAATCGAACGCTTTACGCTCTCGGAAGGCTCGAGCTTTGCCGCGCTGGTGCGCAGTTCGAAACCAGCGGATGTGGAGGTGTTTGAGCTCTCGACTGGGAAGTCATGGCAGCCGCCGTGGCCCGATAGCGACACCCCGGCGGAGATCGTCGGGGTTGCTTTTACAGACAATGCGCGGGCGCTCCGGCTGGTGTCACGGGACGGAAAGTCGATCCGCCTGTGGTACTGGGAGCTCCTCACGGAGATCGTCACCCAACTGGACGAGGTGGAAACCGATGCGGTGTACGACCTCACCGATGGCAGTGCTCTGTTGCTGCGCATGCCCGATGGTGGCGAGCTGTGGATGGTGGACGAGTTTCTCCGTCACCCCGTCGGCGTGTTGCCCAACATCGTCGAGCGGTTTGAGCTCTCGCCGGACCGTGATGTGCTGTTGGTCGAGTCGACCACTGGCGTGGAGCTGATTCACGTGCCGACGGGGATTCGACATACCGTTGATGACATCGAGCCTCCCTACGCGTGGCGAGGGCTGTCCGCGTTCGCGATCGGGCGACCACGAGCCGTCATGCTGCGGGACGACCCCACGCCGGGCAAGCCTGAAGACTTTGCTCAGTGGCTCGATACCCTCACTGACGCCGCGCCTCAGGAGCTTCGCTGACGAAGCTCCTGGAGGTTGAACCCCTCACGGGCTTGTTCAGGTGAAGAAGCCCGGCAGGCCACCGGAGCCTGGGTCGTTGTTGCCGAAGGACTGGATGTCGACATCCATGGCCTGGGCCAACGAGACCAGCAGTCGGTTGTGCGGGACGCGGTCGTAGGTGAGGTAGCGGCCGGTCTGCAGCGCGCCGCCTCCGCCACCAAAGGTGACGAAGGGGACGGGGTGGTTGCCGTGGCTGTTGCCGCGCGAGAGCTCGTTGCCCCAGACGACGATCGAGTTGTCCAAGAGCGTGCCATCGCCTTCGGGGACCGCAGCCATCGCATCGAGCAGGTACTTGACCTCTTCGGCGTACCAGACGTTGATCGATGTGATCTGGTCGATCATCGACTGGTCCGCATCCCCGAGGTGAGACAGGTCGTGGTGACGCGCTGCGCCGACCCAGTTGAACTCGGTTTGGCTCACGGAGCGCGACCACTGCAGGCTCGCGATACGGGTGAGGTCGCACGCGAGCGACATCACCATCTGATCGATCATCAGGCGCGAGACGGCGGGGAAGTTCTCGTTCGCGTCGAAGTTGAAGCCGTACTCTTGCTGCGGCGGCTCGCAAATCGGAGTCGCCAGGTCGTTGCGCTTCTCGATCTCGCGGATCGCCTCGAGGTGAGCGCTGATCTTTTGCTTGTCGGCGCTGCT
The DNA here is from genome assembly GCA_964352485.1 of uncultured Nannocystaceae bacterium. Taxonomy (GTDB): domain Bacteria; phylum Myxococcota_A; class Polyangia; order Nannocystales; family Nannocystaceae; genus CAJXVA01. The sequence continues at coordinate 1,467 of CAYGTG010001265.1, forward strand.
GTACTTCGTCTCGAGCGCTTCGAGATCGCCGTGCACCAGGTCCAACACGCTGCGTCGCTCAGCCTTGATGCGGTCGAGCTCGCTGGTGTCGACGCCCAGGTCGGCAAACAGGCGGGCGAACATCGCTTCGGGGTTGTTCTCGGCGGCGACCGGGTTGTCCGAGCCGCCGTAGATCATCCGGCTCCAGTTCGTCGCGCCGCCGTTTTGGACGCCAAACTCGAGCGACTTGTATGGGGTGTCGTTGCCAAGCTGGTCTGCGATGGCTTGATCGATCGATGCCGCACCCGCCCAGCCGGCCGAGCCGCCATTGCCACCGCCGAAGTCACCGGCGTTGAGCTGGTTGCCCGTCCACAGGCAGGCCATTCCCTTCTGGTGCCCGTCTCCGAGTCCCTGCCGGATGACCTCGAGGCCATCGAGCACGCACATCTGGTCCTTGTACGCCTCCAGAGGGGCCAGGAGTTCACGGAGCTGGAAGTCGTTCTCGGTGCCGGTGGGGGCCCAGCGCTCGTGAAGCGTTCCGTTGGGCGAGAACAGGAGCACGAGCCGCTTGGGGAGCGGGTCCGCGCCGGCCTGGGACTCCAACATCGGGATGAATGGGGCCAGGGCCGCGGAGGCCCCGATCGACCCCAGGAATCCGCGCCGAGAGAAGCCTCGATTCTTGCGCTTGGGGGTGGCGGTGGAGGGCGTGATGCTTCGTTGGGTCATCGTCTCGTCTCCTTTCACGCTGCACCCTTGCGGAATCGGAACGCGCTGGAGAGGGCGATCTCCCGCAACAGGACGCGTACGTCCTGGCCCGATTCGTTGAATGCTGCACTGATGCCGTCGACCGCACAGCTGTCGGCTTCGCCTTCCACGCGACCAAGCGCGTAGCGGAACCATTGTCGGCTGAAGCAGGTGCCGACGAAGTCGCTCTGGGCCAACAGCGCGGCCAGCTCGGGACCTCCGACGAACGTTCCATCGACGTCGGACAGGACGATCTCGCCGGCGTTGTCGATCGGGAGCCCGTTGGTCTCCTCGGTCCGGAAGGCGCCGATCGAGTCGTAGCCCTCGAGGCCGAACCCGAGCGGGTCAATCTGCACGTGGCAGCCGGAGCAGGCCGGGTCGGAGGTGTGCTGAGCAAACCGCTCGCGGGTGGTCGCGTCCGGGCTGGGGCTGGGCGGAAC
>CAYGTG010001266.1:0-2627 GCA_964352485.1 uncultured Nannocystaceae bacterium
ACAAGGCCAATGCCGCCGACTTCCCCGGGTTCGGCGAAGGCGCAACCTTCACCGCGGTCTCCGGCGTCCTGAACTATAGCTTCGGCGTGTTCAAGCTTGCACCTCGTGGTGCGGCTGAGCTCGAGGGCTACGTTGCTCCCATGGGGTGAGGGGTGCGTTGATCGACCGAAGCGGACCCGTTGGAGGATCAGCCGTTGCTCGGGGGCGGCAGGAGCGATAGCGTGATCCCCGATGTGTCGGATCTTCGGCTTTCGGTCAGTCATCCAGAGCCAGGTCCACCGGAGCTTGGTCAGCGCTGACAATGCGCTGATGCAGCAGGGTGGGCGGCACCCCGATGGGTGGGGCGTCGCCTACTACAACGGTGGTGCGCCGCACGTGATCAAGAGCGTGTCGTCGGCAGCTGTCGATCACTTGTTCCGGCGGGTCTCAGGCATCGTTGCGTCGGAGACCGTGTTGGCCCACCTGCGTAAGGCGACCCAGGGCGAGCACACCATCCTCAACACGCACCCATTCCAGTTCGGCCACTGGGTGTTCGTGCACAACGGCAACATTTCGGGGTTCGGCGAGCGGCGCGAGGAGCTCCTCGACCGGGTCCCGCCCGTCTTGCGGCGCTACATCCTGGGCGATACGGACAGCGAGCTGTTTTTCTACCTGTTGTTGGGGCACATGGCGCAGCGCTGTCCCCTCACCCAAGCCGGGTATGGACTGGACGATCTCGTCGCGGCGGCTCGTGCCACGGTCGAGGAGATCGTCTCGGTGGCCGGTGACCTGTGCCTCGACGACGGCGGCCCACCAACCGAAAATTTCCTGTCCTTCGTGATCACCAACGGAACCACGATGCTAGCCCACCAAGGCGGGAAATCGCTGTACTACAGCACCTACAAGCGTCAGTGCCCCGACCGTGACGTGTGCCCGAGTTTTGGGCACGCCTGTGAGGCGCCCACCAAGAAGGGCTTCGTCAAGCACCTCCTGATCTCGAGTGAGCCTCTGCAGGGCGACAACGAGTGGGAAAAGATGAACCCCTTCGAGGTTGTCGGCGTGGACTGGCGCATGCAGATTCAGCACGCCCGATGACCGACTCCGAGCGTCCTTTGCCCAGGTGGTGGCTCGCGCTGCTGTCCTCTTTTGTCGCGGCCGTGTGCTTGTGGGCGGCCGGCAAGCTCCCGTGGTCCGATGACTGGACGCTGTTCGCGGTGATGACCACCGGGCTGGGCCTGGTCCACCTCGGCTGCGCGCTGACAGCCCTCGTCGGGAGTCCCCTGCGGGCGAAAGCGTGGCGGGTGCAAGGGATGGGCGCGATGCTCTACCTGGTTTACGTCACCTGGAACCTGGTGCGGACCTCCAGCTACGTGGCCGAGCTCTACGGCGGTTTGGGCAAGGGGGTTGCCGTGTCGCTGGGACTCGTATGGCTGATCGTCGCCGGACTCACGGTGCCGCTGACCGCATGGGGCTTCGCCGTGACCGGGGGCATCCGCGCTGGAAAGGTCGCCAAGGGGTCGGCGGCTGTCCTGCTGTTGCTTGCTGCGGTGGGTGTTGTTCGCAGCCGAGATGCCGCTGCGGCGCAATCGGTGGTGCAGCCCGCGGTCGAGGCTGAGCTGTCGTCGTTGGTCGAAGATCACATTCCCGCGATGACCCCAGCGCCCGAGCGAGCACCCTCTTTGAGCAGCTCGAAGCCCGTCAAGTGCCCGAAGCCTCCCGGCCCCGGGTTCACCACCGTGGTCGCGACGTTCCTTGAGGCCAATGAAGCCGGTCGCCCCACGCCGATCTCTCGCTGCTTTCAAGGCGACGGCGTACAGCCGTTCGAACAAATGGGCGATGCACTGCTCATGGCTTCGCTCGGCGGCCGCGTCAAAGTGGACGTGTTGACCGGTGCGCAGCCGCTGCAGCATGTTGTGCCCATCGTCGACAGCATGCTGTTGCGGCCGGGCCTCGACGGTGTTTGCGAGGGGAGCCGCTGCCTGATGCCGTGGCAAATGCTGGCGATTGACGCCTTCAACACCAATACCCCCATCCCCGTCATCCCGGACCTTCGGTTTGGCTTCGACCCGGTGGCGCTCCGCAAGTCGTTGGCCGCCCCCGACGCGAGTGGACCCATCCCCAGCGGGGTGCAGGGGCTGACGCGAATCGAGACGCGCAGCTTTGTCTCCGACACTGCCGGCAAGGTCCACCCCCTTCGCCGAATGCGACGCGAGAGAGTCGAGCTCTCCTCGGAGGCTCTGCAGGCCTCGGTGACCGGTGCCGAAGCCTACATCCACTCCGCGATCGGCACCGACGGCCGGTTCGAGTACAAGCTCAACCCGTTCTCTGGACTCGTCTCGTATCGCGGTTTTGCGTTGGCGCGGCAGGCCGGCACATCGTTGGTCGTGTGCGAGCTGTCTGAGCACGAGGCGCGGGGACGAGCCGTCGCGCGGAAGGCCTTGGCCATGATGCAGTCGACCGAGCGTCTGCACGGCGACATCTCGATGCTGAAGTATCCCAAGTCAAAGCCGGCCAAGCGGGTCCCGCTGGGGGATACCGCGTTGGCTGCGATCGCGTTCCTGAGCTGTCGGGACCGCGTGGGCAAGCGGTTCGACGGCACCATCGATCGGATGACCAAGTTTCTGCTGTCGATGCAGCGAGAGAACGGC
>CAYGTG010001267.1:0-2626 GCA_964352485.1 uncultured Nannocystaceae bacterium
CCCCAAGGGGCCTCGAAGAGCCCGAGCACGCGCGGTCGGCGAGGGCGCAGCCGTGTCTCTCCCTCCGACCCGGGCGACGACGCGAGCGCGCTGGGAATTTATTTCCGCGAAATGGCGGCGGTCTCGGTCATGACTCCGCAGCAGGAGCGCGAGTCGGCGGAGCTGATCCTCGACGCGCGCGCCAAGTACTGGCGTTCGATCTTTTCGTACCCACCGTTCATTCCGGGCATCGCCACGATCATCAGCGAGACCTTCAACGAAGACGACCGTCCGCAGGAATTGCTCGAGAGCATTCAGCGAACCTCTCGCAAGTACCGGGACCGGCAGACCCGCGCCAACGAGGACGCGTACGAGCTCGACTGCACGAAGCTCTCCAGCGACATGGCCAAGCTCGATACCGACGGCGTCGCGTGCGAGCCGGTCTATGAAGACCTCTTGGCGATCCTCGAGGGGCGCCGCGACGAGGTCCGCATCCAGGTCACGCTTCCGCCCTCGGGCTCGGCTCCGTTCGCGAAGTATGTCGACCGGGTGCGCTTGGCCGGCGCGAATCTGTGGCGGCGCAAGGATCAGTTTGTGCGGGCGAACCTGCGTCTGGTCGTCACGATGGCCCGTCGGTACAACCGCGGCGCGCTCCCGCTTCCGGACCTGATCCAAGAGGGCAACATCGGCCTGATGAAGGCCGTCGATCGCTTCGATCCCGGCCGCGGTTTCCGGTTCAGCACCTACGCCAGCTGGTGGATCCGGCACGCGATCAGCCGTGCGCTCGCCGACAAGGGCCGCGAGGTTCGCGTGCCCGTCCACATGATCGACGTCTATCACAAGCTCAAGCGCACCCGGCAGCGCTTCGCGACCATGAAGGGGCGCGAGCCGACCGACGAAGAGCTGTCGTCCGAAGCCGAGGTTCCGATCGAGAAGATCCAGCGCCTGCGTCAGTGCTTGCTCGACGCGGGCCCAAGCCTCGACAGCCCGGTCTCCGGCGCCGAAGGTCGAACCGTCGGCGACCTCATCGAAGACGAAACAACGCCGCTGCCGGCCGAGATGCTGCAGGCGCGGGCCATGGGCGACAAGGTTCGGGAGCTGCTCGAGCGCCTGCGCCCGATCGAGGCCGACGTCATTCGCAAGCGCTTCGGCTTGGAGCAGGGCGAGCCCATGACGCTTCGGGAGATCGGCGAGCAGTACTCGCTCTCGCGGGAGCGGATCCGCCAGCTTCAAGAGCAAGCGTTGATCAAGATCCGTCGGGAACTGCGGCGACAGGACTTGATGTGATGGCTCCGACCAAGCCTCCGCTCGCGCTGTACCACTACCTCGGCTGCCCGTTCTGCATGATGGTCGAGCGGGTCGTCGAACAGCTCGGCGTCGAGGTGGAGCGACACGACATCCTGCGGGACCCGCAGGCGCGCGAGCAGCTGATCGAAGCGACCGGTCGCCAGACCGTGCCGGTCTTGAAGATCGGCGAGGGCGCCGAGGCGAGGTGGATGCCCGAGAGCCGCGACATCATGCGGTGGCTGCAGCAAGAGTACGGGTAGGCCTACGCGTCGGCCTCGGGCTTCGGTTCGGCCAGTGCGATGCCGCCATCGCGCAGGACGATCGTCCGCGCCTTGTACAGGATCCCCACGCCCTTCTTGAACGCCTTCTTGCTCATCCCCAGGTGCTTCTCGATCTCGGCCGGGTCGCTGCGGTCATGTAGAGGGAGGAAACCTCCGGCATCTTCGAGGGCCGCAAGCACCGTGGCTTGGGCGTCGAGCATGCCGGCTTTTCCGCGCCGCTTGAGTCGGATGTCGAGGCGGTTGTCGCCGCGAACCTCCCGGACGTAGCCGGTGTGCTGGGTCCCGATGTTCATCGGCCCGTACACGTCACTGTGATGCACGAGCCCGCGGTGGCGTTGGTCGACGATCACCTGAACGCCGGCGTCGATCGTTCCGTAGACGAGCAGGTCGACCTCCTGGTCGATTTGGATGTCGTCCACGTCGTAGTCGAGGTAGGTCGCGACATGCGTCGAGCCGATGAGGCGCTCGCCCTTGCGCTCCAGCATCACGTACACGACGTAGTCTCGTCCCTCGTCCATGCGCTGGGCCTGCTCGAAGGGCGGCACGTAGAGATCCTTGGGCAGCCCCCAGTCCATGTATGCACCGGCGTGCGTCACCGAAACGCAGCGCATGCGGGCGAACTCGCCGAGCGCAGCCGCGGGGGAGACGGTCGTGGCTTGGACGGTGCCGTCTCGACCCTCATAGATGAAGACCCGCAGCGGCTGACCGACCTCGGCGTTCTCCGGCGCTTCGCTGCCCGGGAGCATCAATGCTTGGCCTGGCGCTCGCAGCGTGATCCTCTCGGCGCTGACCTCGGCGATCTCCAGCGTTTGAAATCTCCCCAGCGCGAGCGGGCGTTGCATGGGCGTGAGCCTACAGCCTCGCGCCGGGTTGTGTGCCCGACCCGAGTCATGTAAACCCCGCGCCCTCTACCGGCCGCGTGGACGCAATGATCCGTTCGCGCGCAGGGTAGGGGCCCGAAATCCATGTCCCAAACACCGAACCGAGGGAGCCTCCGCGCGGACTTTCTGAGCGGTATCACCGTCGCCCTTGCACTCGTACCCGAGGCGGTCGCATTTGCGTTCGTCGCGGGGGTACCG
>CAYGTG010001268.1:0-2624 GCA_964352485.1 uncultured Nannocystaceae bacterium
CCCCTGGACCTGCCTCCGGTCGAGGCCCAGCTCGCGGGCGACGAGCTCGAGGTTGCCGACGACGCTCCCACGGTCCTGCGCCGGCCCTCGCCGTCCGACCCGTTCCTCGCGCTCGCGTTCAAGGTCATCCATGATCCGCACCGCGGCGCGCTGGTGTTCTTCCGCGTCTACTCCGGAAGCCTCAAGGCCCGCGAGGCGATCACCAACGCGACCCGGAAACGCAAGGAGAAGGTTCAGCGACTGCTGCAGATCCACGCGAGCAAGACGACCGAGTGTGATGAGGTGTCGGTCGGCGATATCGTCGCGGCGGTTGGGCTCAAGTTCACCGGAACCGGCGATACGCTGATCGCGGCCGCCGACAAGGAGCGGGTTGTGCTGGCCGGGATGAAGATTCCCGAGCCGGTGATCTTCCGCTCGATCGAGCCCAAGACCGCCGCGGACCAGAAGAGCCTCGAAGAGGCGCTGACGCGATTTCAGCGCGAGGACCCCAGCTTCAAGCTCCGCGAAGACGTGGACTCCGGCCAAACCCTCGTGTGCGGCCAAGGTGAGCTTCACCTTGAGGTTCTCATCGACCGCCTCTTGCGCGAGTACAAGCTCGACGTGCGGGTGGGCAAGCCACAGGTCGCGTACCGCGAAACCATCGGCAGTGCGTTCCGCAAGGAGCTCGAGTACGACCGTGAGATCGGGGGCAAGCGCCAGTACGCCAAGGTCGTGATTGACCTCGCTCCGCGAGAACGGGGGACGGGCAACCTGTTCTCGTCCGAGATCGGCGATGGGCCGGACGGCAAGCCCCTGCTCCCCGCGAATTTCGTGGCCGCCGTCGAAGAAGCCATCGGCGACAGCTTCACCCGCGGGCCACTGCTTGGATTCCCGGTCGAGGACATGGCTGTGACCCTCGTGGACGCCGCTTTCGACGAGACCGACACGACCGAGGGGACCTTCAAGGCCGCCGCCTCGATGGCCTTCAGCGAAGGGGTCGAGAACGCGACGCCGAGGTTGCTGGAGCCGATCATGTCGGTCGATGTTGCGACCCCAAATGACTTTACGGGGGCCGTGAATTCCGACCTCAGTGGCCGTCGAGGACGCGTCACCGGCATGGAGCCCATCCCCGGCAGCGCGAACGCACAGACCGTGCGCGCCGAAGTGCCCTTGGCACAGCTAGTTGGATATGCTACTGCGCTGCGCTCGGCGACCCAGGGGCGTGCGAGCTACTCCATGCGCTTCAGTCACAACTCCGACGTCTCCGCGTCGGTCCAAGACGAGGTCGTCACCCGCATCCGAGGCTACTGAACGCCTCAGCACTTCTTCCCCGCCCGGTCGCCGCCTCCACCTGTTCCATTTCGCCGAGGCCCCGAGCCCAGGCACCAGACGCCGCAACCCGGCACAGCTTTCCGGCTTCAAGCCAAACCTAGATAGGATTCAAGATGTCCAAAGAGAAGTTCGTTCGCGACAAGCCGCACGTCAACATCGGGACCATCGGTCACGTCGACCACGGCAAGACCACGCTGACCGCTGCCATCACCAAGGTCCTGGGCCTTCGTGGATGGGCGGAGAAGGTGGACTTCGAGAACATCGACAAGGCTCCCGAGGAGCGCGAGCGCGGTATCACCATTTCGACCGCGCACGTCGAGTACAACTCTGAGAAGCGGCACTACGCGCACGTCGACTGTCCCGGACACGCCGACTACATCAAGAACATGATCACGGGCGCCGCGCAGATGGACGGCGCGATCCTGGTGGTCTCGGCTCCCGACGGCCCGATGCCGCAGACGCGCGAGCACATCCTGCTCGGTCGTCAGGTCGGAATTCCGGCGATGGTGGTCTTCCTGAACAAGGTCGACCAGCTTGCCGAGGAAGACGAAGAGATGATCGAGCTGGTCGAAGAGGAGCTCCGGGAGCTTCTGAGCAGCTACGACTTCGACGGCGAGAACACCCCCATCGTGCGTGGATCGGCGCTGAAGGCACTGGAGTCGGACAGCTGGGAAGCTGACGAGTGCAAGTGCATCTTCGAGCTGATGGACGCCTGCGACAGCTTCGTTCCGGAGCCGCAGCGAGACCTGGACAAGGACTTCCTGATGCCGGTGGAGGACGTGTTCACGATCTCCGGTCGTGGCACGGTGGTCACGGGCCGCATCGAGCGTGGCATCGTCAAGGTTGGCGACGAAGTTGAAATCGTCGGCATCAAGGACACGGCTAAGACGACGGTGACGGGCGTGGAGATGTTCCGGAAGCTTCTGGACCAGGGCCAGGCCGGAGACAACTGCGGCGTGCTGATCCGGGGCATCAAGCGCGAAGAGGTCGAGCGCGGCCAGGTTCTTTGCAAGCCCGGCTCGATCAACCCGCACACGAACTTCAACGCCGAGGTGTACGTGCTGAAGAAGGAAGAGGGAGGGCGTCACACGCCGTTCTTCAAGGGGTACCGTCCCCAGTTCTACTTCCGCACCACCGACGTAACGGGTGACATCATCCTGCCCGAGGGCGTGGAGATGGTGATGCCTGGTGACAACGTGACCATCGAAGTGAAGCTCATCTCCACGATTGCGTGCGAGAAGGGCCTGAAGTTCGCGATTCGAGAAGGTGGCCGCACCGTCGGCGCCGGAATCGTGACCGAGATCATCGCGTAG
>CAYGTG010001269.1:0-2614 GCA_964352485.1 uncultured Nannocystaceae bacterium
GACCGGGGGTGGGGGACCGCCCGCATCGGGGAAGTTCTGCACGTCGAAGACCCCTGGAGGGCCATCGTCGTCACCGGAGCTGCCGGGCCCGGTCAGGCCCGTCGACGTGCCGGCGGACGTGTTGCCGCCGGCGGTGCCGTCTCCGGGGGACGTGGGTGCCGTGGTCGAGGTGAGCCCCGTCGTCGTGCCGTCGTTCCTCGGGTCTTCGCCGGGGCACGCTGCCAGCAGCGGCATGAAGAAAGCGGTCAAGCCGAGCCATCCGTCTCGCCGCATCGATGCTGAGCCCATGCCAGCACCTTAGGGCAATCTTGAGACGCGCGGCTAGGGCGTCACGTCGGCGTGGAACCACCACCAGTCCACGCCGTTGCGTCCGTCCCGCAGGACATAGAACAGCGTTGCGCGCTCGCCTGGTGGCAGGTCACCCTCTTCGTCTTGCGCACCGCGCTCCAGCGTCCACGAGTTCAGCGACAGCGGGTCGTCGCTCTCGGGGCTGAGCAGGGTGCCCCACGTCGTGTACCAAAGCCCTGTGTAGGCCTCTTGGTCGTCGACGAAGCCATCCTCGGTGGGGATGGGGTAGGTCTGCAGATCCCCCCGCGGGGCCTGGGTCTCCATGTCGAGCTGATGGCCGGCTGCAACCGTGATGACCTCCCCACGCTCGACTTGGAACACCGCGACCTCGTTGCCATCCTCGTCAAGCTCGCGCACCACGAAGTTCAGGATCCGCGGGTGCAAGTCGGCGTCGGGGAGCGGGTCGGGAATCTCGCCGAGGCCTTCGATCTCCGGGAGGCCGAACTGCGCGGCGAGGTCGATGAGCACCGCGTCCGGTCCGACCGGCACTCGCGTTGCAACGTACAAACACGCCGGGTCGGCGTTGGTGCCACCGGCGAGGAGTTGTTCGAGGCACCGATCGGTGTCGCCTTCGCCGGGCAGGTGTCCCACCATCGTGACCTCGATGTCTCCGCCAAACAGGTATGCGGCGTCGAAGGGGATCGTGAACTCCGGCTGGGACGGTGTGCCGTCGGTGAGCTCGCAGGGGCTTGGGTACGTGGGAAACTCGCCCGCGGCGGGATCGACCGCGGCCAGATCGACCGGTGGGCACTGCGGGACGTCGGCAGGCTCGAGCGGGGCGGCGTTGGCCAGGCAGCTTCCCAGGCCCTCGATCGGGGCGAGGTTGCAGGCGAGCCAGCGAGGCTGGAGCTCGCTTTCGATTCGCGGCAGCTCGAAGGGTCCCTCGGTGTCGACGATGAATGGGACCATCCGGACGTTGTCGAACGGCAGGCCCTCGGCGCGGACCGGCTCGGTGTCTGCCAGGTTGGGGTCGTCGATCTCGACCCGGACCGCCAGCGGCCGCAGCCCCGCGATGCGCTCTTCGAGCGGGAGGTCCATGCCACAGGCGGCGGTGGCCAAGGCCATGGCCAAGGCTGCGACAAGGGTGCGGAGGCGAGGCATCAGAACTCGATCTTGGTGCCAATCGAAGGAATGATCGGCAAACTGGCGATCTGTGACCGCTGATTGAAGTCGAACGAGTAGTTCCAGAACTCGGTGTTCTGGGCGTTGTAGACGTTCTGAACGTCGAGGTAGAGGGTGAGGCTGGCGAGCTTCCAAATCCACGCCTTGTCGACACGAATGTCGGCCTGGTGAAAGACCGGGAACCGCTCGCTGTTGGTCTCCCCGTTGGTCGGGATGTAGAAGCCGCCGGTGGCGTCGTACTGGCTTCCGACGATGGGCGTGTTCGGGTTTCCGGAGACCACCCGGAAGCGAGCGCCCACCGTCCAGTTCTTGGGCAGCTTGTACGAGCCAATCAGCGTCAGGATGTGGGTCTGATCGAAGTCGAAGACCGCATAAGGGTCGGAGGAGGAGTCTCGTCGCTCACTGCGGCTGAGCGTGTAGGCGATCCACCCGAACACATTGCCCGTGAGCTGCTTGCGGGCGAGCAACTCCAGGCCGTAGACCCGGCCGACCCGCGAGTTGGAGAAGTTCTCGGGTCCAATGGTGCCGTCGGGGCGCTGAACCGTGTCCGGCGACTGCCCAACGTTGTCCCACAGGTAGTTGTAGAACGCCGTGGCGTCGAGCTCGATGCCGTAGTCGAACTCTTGGGTGACGCCCAGGCTGTTTTGAACCGCACGTTCGGGGCCGAGGCGGGGGTTGCCGAATGCGGCGCTGGACTCGACCGGTTGCGGCGCCTGAGAGTAGATCCCGGTCCCGCCTTTGAGGGTGGTGCGATCCGCGACCTGCCAGCCAAAGCGCAGCCGGGGATCGAAGGTGGCGGTGAAGTAGGGGGACGAGTAGTACGCCACCCGAACGCCGGGGTAGAACGTGAAGTCGTCCGAGATGCCGATCTCACCGGTGGTGTAGATCGCCGGGATCGCGGTGTAGTCGCTGATGTTGACGTCGAACGACCCGGTCGTGGAACCGCCGTTGCTGTCGGGCAGTGGCGGGGCCTTGACGTTGACGTCGAAGAGGAACGACTGAAACTCGGTGCCGAAGGTGATCGCGTGCCGCTTGGAGAGCTGCGCTCTCGCTTCGGCGCGACCGTTGAAGTTGTGCACGCTCAGGCCGAACGAGAGGAACTCGCCGATGCCCAGATCGAAGAAGTCGTAGCGATAGCTGGGGG
>CAYGTG010001270.1:0-2608 GCA_964352485.1 uncultured Nannocystaceae bacterium
GCTCAGGTGCGCCCGGGCCCGCGTCAGACGACTGCGGACCGTGCCTTCGGGGACTTCGAGCACGACCGCGATCTCGGCGGTAGAAACCCCTTCCCAGTAGTACAGCTCGATCGCGATCTGGAAGTCGACCGGGATCCGGCGGAGGGCTCGGAGCAGAAGGCGCTGTTCGGCCTTGGCGGCGACGAGCGTGCTCGGGCCCGCGCCGAGGTCGGCCATCGAGACGGTGCCGAATGCCGAGTCGGACTCTCCGCGGCCTCGCTTGCGAAAGTGCATGAACAGCTGGTTGCGTCCGATCGCAAACAGGTAGGTCCGGAAGCTCGACGCACCGCGGAACTTGTCGCGGCCGTCCACGCAAGCCAAAAAGCTGACCTGCGTGAGGTCTTCGGCGACCTCGTCGGGCACCTTCGTTCGAAAGAACCGGAACAGCGATCGAAAGTGTCGGGTGAACAACGCGTTCCCGGCGCTGCGGTCACCGTCGCGCCACTGTCGCAGCAGCTCGAGATCCGCGGGTTCCTTCGCCACATTCATCGGACCACGATAGACAAGACCGGATCGACCCTGGGCCAAAAGCGCCGGAGCGGCCCATCTACGGTTTGGGAGGCTCGTGGGGCTTGGGCGGCACCAAGCGTGCCTGTAGATCTTTGGCCCACATCTCGAAGTTGTCCATCGTGCTGCGCAGGAGGTCCTCGGACTCGCTGAGTTCGGCGATGACACCATCGAGCCGGGTGCGCGCACGCTGCAGGCGACTCTTGACCGTGCCCACAGGGGTCTCGAGGACCGCCGAGATCTCGGTGACCGTCAGCTCCTCCCAGTAGAACAACTCGAGCGCGAGTTGCATGTCGATGGGCAAGCGACGAAGCGCGCTGAGCAGGAGCTGCTGCTCCTGGCGCACCGCAACCGCGCGCGAGGGAGACACGATGCCCAGGTCGGCGACCGACATCGAGCCGAACTCGACAGCATTGCCTCGGCGGTCGCGCTTGCGCAGGTGCGAGTACAGGCGCTTGCGGGCGATCATGAACACATAGGTGCGGAAGCTGGCGTCGCCGCGAAAGCGGTCCTTGCTCTGGACCAGTCCCATGAAGGTCTGCTGCGTGAGGTCTTCGGCGGCATCGTCCACCTTGTTCCGGAAGAACCGGAAGACCGAATCGAAGTACCGGGCAAACAGCTCTCGCCCCGCGGACTCATCGTCGCCCCGCCAGGCCTCGAGCAGCTCGAAATCGGTGGGCTCGCTCATCCTCGGGCAACACTATGCCCCTCGTCGGCCGCCGAATCCACCCGGCTGCACGCCGCCCCGGTGGGTCGGCGTCCCCGGGTGGGCCGCGGACGCGGCGCGGGCAGCTGCGGCTGGACTGCGCACGTGCTGGCTGCTCAACGCCCGAGGCGACGGCGGTCACGAACCCCGGGCGACGGTCCGCAGCAGGTCGCCGCTGGGGGGTTCCTCGAGGCCCGGAGCGCGGCCCCTTCGTTCGATGACCGTCCGGCCAGCGGCGGCGATCTCAGCGTCGAGCTCCGCCCCACAAACAATACGACGGACTACAGCTCGGCGCGGCTGAAGTCGGTTAGCCGTGAGAACTGGTCGAAGCGGGCCTGAATTTTCTCGATGCTCAGGTCCTTCATCGTGTCGTAGGAGAAGCCCTCGACGTTGAAGCTGGCGAGCACCGAGCCGTAGATCATCGCGGTGCGAAGGTTTTGGCCGGTGGGCTCGACGCCGCGTGCGAGGTAGCCCATGAATCCACCTGCGAACGAATCGCCGGCGCCGGTCGGATCGACGACGTCTTCCAGCGGCAGCGCTGGCGCGGAGAAGATTTCCTCGTCATGGAACAGCAGTGCGCCGTACTCACCGCGCTTGATGACCAGGCTGTGCGGGCCCATGCCCCGGATCGCCTTCGCCGCCTTGACGAGGTTGTGCTCGCCGGTCAGAAGCATGGCTTCTTCTTCGTTGATGGTCAGGACGTCGACCTTGCCGATGACCTTGACCAAGTCTTCCCGGGCGATGTTGATCCACAGGTCCATCGAGTCGAGGCCGACCAGCTTCGGTCGGGTGCGCATCTGCTCCAGCACCTTGAGCTGCAGCGCGGGCACGATGTTCGCGAGGAACAGGTACTGCGTGTCCTGGTAGTGCTCCGGCAGCTTCGGGTCAAACGCCTCGAACACCCCAAGCTGGGTGTCCAACGTGTCTCGCCCGTTCATGTTGTCGTGGTACTTGCCCTTCCAGCGGAAGGTCTTGCCCGCGGGATTCACCTCGAGGCCGTCGAGGTCCACGCCGCGGGACTTCAGGTCCGCGAGCCCTTGCTTGGGGAAGTCTTCTCCCACGACGCCAACGAGGCGGACATCGGAGAGATAGGAGGCCGCCATCGAGAAGAACGTCGCGGCGCCGCCGATCGATTCTTCGCGCTCGGCGCGAGGGGTGATGACCCAGTCGACGGCCACGCTGCCAACGACGAGCACGGAGGGTTTGTTATCGCTCATGTGTGTTCTTCTGAAAGATTGAGACAGCCGCGAACCGGAGGACCGTAAGCCCAACAGGGCGACCGTGGGAGGGTGAAACGAAGGCAGCTTCGCTGCCGCAGTGAGGGAACCTTTCGAAGGTTCCCTCCAAGACCGAGTT
>CAYGTG010001271.1:0-2607 GCA_964352485.1 uncultured Nannocystaceae bacterium
GTCTCGATGTCGCCCACGGCTGCTTCTGGAAGCACCACCCCGAGCGCGCCTACGCGTGGGTGCTCCGACTCCAACACGAAATCGACCCCCGCTTCACCATCGATGAACCCGGCTCCGACCAAGCCCGCGCCGCCTTCGATCCCCCTCCCGACACCGTCACCGAGTTCCGCGAGAAAGAAGCCAAACGCCGCGAGCGTAAGCAAGCCAAGGCCGACAAGGCCACCGACGGCGAGCTCTTCGAGAACAGCTGACGCTCCCCCCTGTCCCCGGCCCCCGGTCCGACTTGGCGGCGCGGGCCATCCCGAATACCGTTCCCCCTCTCCATGACTTCTGCAGCCGGAGCTCGGACCGATGCGTTTCGCATCGCGGTCTACGACACCTACGACAAGGCGCACCCGCCCGAGACGCGGCCGGTCGGAAAGCGCGACGGCGGATATCGCCTCGATGCCAGCGCCAAGCTCGCGACGGACTGCTGGGTCTACCCGATCGTCAGCCTCTACCCGAGCGAGAAGAACACCCACATCCCCTACGAGCTGAAGATCGATCCGAGCGGAGTGGTCCTCCATCCCGTGGGTGGCCCCCAGCTCAAACGGCCGGTCAACAAGCGCTCCAAGGCTTTCTCCCTCGATCCGGACCACCCCCACGGCGTCGTATTCTCAGAGAAGGTGGACGCCGAAGGACGGCCCCAGATCGTCCGTCTCTTCATCAGCCCCTTTCGACTCGGCGCGACCGCGATCGCCGAACTCTGCACCGAGAAGTACCTCAAGGTCCGCAGGAACCATCTCCCCTATCTGTGGGAGTGGAGCACCACCAAGACCCACTCTCCACTGAAGGCAGGAGGGTACTATCTCGACGAGACGCGGACCTACCTCTCCGTCGTACAAGAAGACGGCAAGAGCCGCCAAGAGCGGGTCTGGGTCGGGTTTGAGCCCTTCCGGATCGCACGGCGCCGCAGCGCCCTGTACGTCGAGGCGTGGAACAACTACGCGAAAGAACACGAGCCCGAGAGCGCGAACATCGACAAGTGGCGGAAGACCCATTTCCTGGAGCTCGTCCACGACTCGATTCTGAAGCCCGACAAGATTCCGGCAAAGTACAAGAAAGCGCTCGACTACCCGAAGCTCGTGGATGAGTACGAGGCGCTCAAGAACGGCCGCACAACGAAGAAGCAGTCGTTGCACAAACACGCGACCCGCCTGCAGAAGATGCTCCTGCACCCATTCTTCAGCCTGCTTCAGTTCGACAGCCTGATGGCCGAGCACATGCAGCCAAAGCATGACTACAATGAAGCGCTCGCCTCCCACATCGACACCCTCGTCGACGTCACCCGCGACCTAGGTAACACCCCCGAGGGAATCTTCGTGATCTCGCGGTGGATCGCGGAGTCCCAGACCAAGAAGACTCACTTCGTCAACCAGATCGTGTTCCCCGAGCAACAGCCGACGGTCCACATCTTCAAGACCATCCGCTGGTTCTCCAAGAGCACCTTGTCCGTGGCTCAAGAGATCTTCGGCAGGGTGATCGCCGCACGAAACAAGACCGCACAAGACGTGGCGAAGGCCCTCTTCCACGTCGGGATCTTCGCGACCGCCGACGATGCGCTCAAAGGACTCAAGACCGGAAAACTCAACCTCGAGGACATCTCCAAGACCCTGAAGCTCGATCCCTCCGTGGGCAAGTTCGCGGACGTCGACTTGCTGAAGGTCGACAACGCACTCGCAATTCAGACCTGGCTCGAGCACGATAAGAGCGCCGGTATCCCCTGGTACGAGAGTAAAACGCAGATTCAGAAGCGCGCCTTCTTCTTCGTCGACACCATCAACGTCGGCCTGGCGTGGATGGCATTCGCGAACGCGACCACGGAGCAACAACGGGTCACCGCTGGGCTCAATACCATCGCAGCCGCTTCGTTTCTCGGAGTCACGTTCGCCGAGCTCGTCCTCGAAAAACGGAGCAAAGCATGGCGCACGGCTCCGACAAGCCACAAGATGTGGAGGGTCCTGCGCACCGCACAGTTCGCCGGCTCGATCATCTACGGCGTCGTCAACTTTCTCAGCGCCATGGAGGCGTTCAAGAAGGGCGACAAGATAAGCGGCCGCTCGCTTTTGGTCGCGGCCGCAGCGGACGCCGTCGCGGGCGGCGTATACCTCGTGCAGATGATTGCCGGGGCCCCACTGTTCGGTGGAGTGCTCGCGGCCGCACTCATCATCGGGGCCATCTCCTACACAGTCGCGCTGTTCGGGAAGATCGACCCCCTCGAGCTCTGCCTCGAAAACTGCGAGTATGGAAAGGAGCCGTACTCCGAGGGGAAGTACGCTCAGCTGTGGACCGGCGGGCAGATCTCCGGGTGGGATGGTGACTTCAGAAAGCAAACGCGGGCGCTCATCCGGGTGCTCACCCGGTTCGCACTCTCGTGGAAACGAGACACCAAGCACCCGGGCATGCTTCGCATCCTCATCGACTGCAAGCGCCGGACCCCCGACACGCGAATCACGGTCACCTACGTCGCCGAGTTCGACGGCCGCAAGAATCAGACCGAGGAGGTCGTTCTCCACTACCGCGACATCGCCGACGACGCCAAGCCGATCCCCGTAGAACCCACGACCG
>CAYGTG010001272.1:0-2601 GCA_964352485.1 uncultured Nannocystaceae bacterium
CGCACCGCCATCGGGACGACCCACAGGCTGAAGACCGGCATCGCGACCGCATTGGCGAGCACGCTGCCGTCGGATGCCGCGTCGAAGTGCAGCCAAAGCAAGGGGAGCAGAGCCCAGCCCAGGTGCCAGCTCGTGAATGCCGCACTGGCTGTGGACGGGAGCCCCACCAGGACGACCATCGCCGCGATGGAGAGCTGGAAGCCGGGCTCTACGAACCATTGCGGACGCACGAAGAGCATGAGCGCCGCTGCAACGACCAAGACCGTGGGTGAATGCGTGGGTCGGCCCACCACCGAACTGAGCGCCATGAGCCCAAACATCGACGCGGCTCGCACCGCCGGAGCGGCGGCACCGGTCAGAATGACGTAGCCAACGACGGGCAGCGCCGACAACACGATCGCAGCACGAGCGCCCCAGGGTCGGAGCGCCAGCGACCATCGCAGCGCCGCGAGCCAGGCCCAGGCGGCGAGGCCCACATGAAGTCCGGAGATCGCGATCAGGTGGCCCAGACCCGCCTGCTGGAGCTCCGCACGAACGCTTGGAGGAAGGGCTGCGGAGAGGCCAAGGCTGCTCGCGACAACAAAGCCGCGCGAGGGATAGCCCCGCGCCCCTTCCCAGCCGCGCTGCCGAACCTCGGCCAGGCCGCGCGACACCCGGGCGCGGACGCGCTCGGTCCAAGGCCGCAGCGCTGGCGCGGGGTGTCGCCACGCCACTGCGGCAAACACGAGGGAGCGGGAGTCTGGCGTGGCGCGAGCTGAGTCGGTGTGCAGGTCGGCAGAGAGTACGGCGACGCGCTCTCCCCACCACAGCGGGCATGCGTCCGCGGGGAGGGCGAGCACGACGCGGGCACCTCGGGCGGTTCGAGCCTCGACCCGGCACGTCGGTCCCGGAGTGCTCGCCGCCTCCACGGTGAGGGAACGCGTGCGCGGAGCAAGCCCACGGCGGTCGGCATCGACGATCTCCTCGGCCGCCGAGTCGGCCGAGGCTCCGCGCGCGAGCCCCATCACGGCGAGTGCAAACCCGAACGCGAGCCACCCCCAACGACGGGCAACCCGGGCGCCCCCCAGTGCTGTGGCCGCCAACACCAAGAGAACAACGATCCAAGCCCCGCTCAGCCACGGCGCGGAGCCGAGCCACAACCCGCCTCCGACTCCGGTGATCACGAGCACCCAGGCCCCGAGGGTCCGCATGTCCTCCCGGTCGACCGCAAACGTCAGGCGTTGCAACCTTTTTTGCGGCAGGCCGGTCGGCCGTAGGGGGCCCGACGAGCATTGCGGTGCGGCCGCGCCCCGGCCTACACTCTGGAGCAACCGTGCTACTCACGCGCATCTGGGCCGTCCTTCTGGCTGTCCTCGCCACGGGCTGCCTCGCCGGTATGTTCCTCCTCTCCGCCGGCCAGAGCGGCGACTTCACGGACGCCGATCGGGACGCGGTTCGAGCGGTCACCGAGGCTGGGGTCGCGGCCCTCACCGCCGAGATCAGCGGGTCCACCGTGCAACAGGTCAATGCGCTGGTCCTCGACGAAAACCTTCGGGAGGCCCTCGGTCGAGACCCCAAGGAGAAAGAGGGCGACGACGACGATGCGACGCCGCTGCCCCAGGTGCTCGCCGAAGCGACCGAGGCGCTCCGCGTCCGCACCAGGTCCAATATCACCGTCGCGGTCGTCGATGGCTCGGGGAGGATCGTTGCGTCCAACGGACTCGCGGAGACTTCGATGCCTCAGGTCGTGGCGACCGAGGCGTTCCGGAGCATCCCTCCCACCGAGGACGGCCAATTCTCGATCACCCTCGATGATGAGATCCATGTCGCGAAGGTCACGCGCTCCGTCGTCGGTGATCAGCGACTCGTCGGCGTGGACAAGCTGAACCTCGGCGCCGGCTCATTGCTACGCCGCGTGCTTGGCTCGGAGATTCCCGCCGGCATCGTTCGCGACGGAAAGCTCGTCGGAGAGATCATTGGCGACCAACCGATCGGCGACGAGATCGAAGCGCTCGCGACCGAACGCGGGACCGACGTCCCGGGCGAGGGTTCGAGCAGCGTGTTCTCGACGGGCTCGGGCCTCGACAAGCGAATCGGCGCGATGGGGCGTATTCCGGGACCGGCCGGTCAGGGAGAGCACGGAGCCGTCCTCGTCGTGATGAGCCGCGAGACCGCGGCCGCCAGCCAACAGGACATCGCGGCGGCGATCAGCGAAGCGCGGCGCAAGGGGGTCACGGTCAACTGGCCCATCCTGCTGGGCCTCCTCCTCCTCTCCGGAGCACTCGCGATCTACCTGCCGTACCTCGAAGCGATCGGGCCCATGCGCCGCCTCGCCCAGGAGTTCAACGCGCTCGCGGTGGGACAGCAGCACCAGGTGTTCCATGACCGCTACGGCGGCACCCCTGGCCAGACTGCACGCGCTGCGGCCGGGGCCTACGAAGCGCTCCGCCAGGCATTCCTCGCCGAGCTCGACATCGACGACGACGGCGTCGCAGAGGAGGAAGATCCAATGCCTCGTCGAACGCGGACCTCACGGCGTCGACGGCTCACCAGCGCGCACCAGAGACTGGGTGATGGTCCCCAGGACCAGCCCCCGACGCACACGGGTAGTCGCCGCCGACC
>CAYGTG010001273.1:0-2589 GCA_964352485.1 uncultured Nannocystaceae bacterium
CGGCATGCGTTCGAGGGCTTCGGCGAATCGACGAACTTGGCCGACCATCGACAGCGGCAAGCTGAGATCGAGGATGGCGACGAACAGGTGCTCGTCCGGCCCGCCGTGGGTCGCAAGCGCCTGACGCAGCGGCCCAACGACCGTGTCCTTGAGCGCCCCTTGAACGCACACCACGTAGATCGTGGGTTGGTCGCGAACTCGACCCCGGTCGAGGATCGCCGAGCGGGCGTCGGATCCGGTGACCACCTCGGTCTGGAATCCGAGACCTTCGAGGGACCGGCCCACCTCGGACACGATCGCCTCGACACTGATGGCGCAGCACAAGATCAGCGCGTGAACTCGTGGGGCATGGTCGGGCAGAGGCCCTGGCAGCAGCGGGGCCGAGTCGACCTCGACCAATAGCGGCTCAATTTCTCCCATGACCCCTGCGCCTCGCGTCGACAATGTAGCAGATGCGGCCCGAGGTTTCGTGCGGGGAGCTCGCCCCTACAGTTCGTCGGCCTTCTTGGAGATCGGCCCGCGATAGTTGTTCTCGAGGCTGATCTGCGCGACGACCGGTCCAAAACCCTTGTAGGTCTGCTTGACACGAGTCAGGGCGTTGGAGCGCCAGTCCACGTAGGGGTTGTCGATCTGCACCGGGTCGAGGCAACCGGCCAGAATCACCTTCGAGGTCTCGCAGAAGCGACTCATCAGGGTCTTTGCGAGGTGACGGTCTCCGTTTTGCAGCTCATCGACCAGGACGATGGAACTCTCGATATCCAAACCCCGCAGCAGCGAGGTCGAGAGCATGTGCATCATCTTGCGGTGTTCGAGCTCGGCCATGAAGTCGTGCTCGTTGATCGCGCTGAGCGCTCGCATATGCTGCATGAATGGTTCCAGCCATGGCGAGACCTTTTCGTTGAAGTCACCGGGCAGGTACCCGAGCTCATAGTTGCTCGAGGGATGCTCGGGCCGCAGCAGAAACATGCCGTTCTCGAAGCGATTGCTGTGGGCGAGCGCGGAGTTCCTGGAGAACCGCATCGCGGTGGGCTGTCCGAGGAGTTGATGCAGCGCGGCGGCCATCATTAGGCGGGTCTTTCCCGACCCGGCGGGGCCATCGAGGACCACCAGCTGGACCTCCGGGTCGAGCATGAACTCCATGGCGAAGCACTGAAGGGGGTCGCGTGGGGTCATGCCGAGGATCGGGCGTGGGCTGTAGGTCAGCCGTTTCCGATCCCAGTACAGGGCGTAGCGCAGCTCGCGGAGCTCTTTTGTTTCGAGGTCCGCGCGCAGCAGGAGCTCGTCATCCCCCGCCTGCAGGACCACGCCGGTGTTCCACATGAGGCGCTCGGTGATCGCGGGTTCGAGCGCATCGAATGCGATCGAACGTTCCATTGGAGGCGCGTCGTCGAGGAACGTTCGCATCACGCTTGCATCGACTTCGGCCCGGATGTAGCCGCGGTAGACCTCCTTCGGGCTGTCGAGCTCCAGCTTCCCGAAGCGCAGGGCTTCTCCGCGAAGTCCGACGGCGTCGCACTTGAGCAGGACGTTGCTGTCCTCGGAGACGACGACGACGCTGTAGCGTCCAGGGGCGCTCTCGTCGGCGATGGCGGCAACTCTGCGCGCTCCAGCGACGATGAGGTTGTCTCCCGTGGTCGCATCGTAGGGCGCCATGGTGTCTCCCTCTGGCTCCCAAGCCAGCGTGCCTCGCTTGGCGTTGGGATCCGAGCCGGCATGCGCTCCCGCCTGAAACAGCTCGCGGATGTCGTGTGAGATCAGCCCCTGTCCCCGCAACGTCAGGATGTTCCGCATGACCGAGCGGGCCGCGGCGCGGACCCCCTCGGATTTGTTGCGGCTCGCCTGCAGTCGCCCCAGCTCTTCGATGACCTGGTGCAGCAAGACGACGACGTTGCCGTCGGTCAGCAGCCGGTCCAGCGAGTCGGGATTCTCGACCAGCGACGACGTATCAGGGATGTAGACGGTGCCGGAGAGCGGAGCCGAGTCCAGTGGCATCGATTTCTTCGTACCACGCTCCGGCCATCCGGTCGTTCGGCCGCCTGCGACCAGGTGGCTTTTTGAGTATTTCGGATCGTTTAGCGACCCGCCGGTCCACGCCTCCGCGCGGACTCGGCAAACGCGCAGGGTGTGTGAAAAGGTGAGTCGAGACGACGGGCCGAGGGGCCGGGGCCGTTGATCCCTTGGCGGGTCGCGGTGTACGAGTGCGCATCCCTCATTTGGGGAAGGACGCTGCAATGACCACCAAAATCGCCATCAACGGGTTCGGACGCATCGGTCGTCTGGTGTATCGCATCGCCGCAGAGCGCGGAGACATCGAGATCGTTGCCGTCAACGACCTCGTCGCTGCGCCCAACCTGGCCTACCTCCTGGAGTACGACTCGACGCACGGTCGCATCGGGAAGACGGTCGAGCTGCGCGACGACGGTTTCGCGGTCGACGGCAAAGAGACGAAGTGCCTCAGCGAGCGCGACCCCTCAGCCCTTCCTTGGAAGGAGCTCGGCGTCGACTACGTGCTCGAGGCAACCGGCCTCTTCACCAAGCTCGACGACGCCAGCAAGCACGTTCAGGCCGGAGCCAAGCGCGTGTTGATCT
>CAYGTG010001274.1:0-2587 GCA_964352485.1 uncultured Nannocystaceae bacterium
GAGCTGTCATCGGCAGCCGTCGTCCCCGAGGATTCGGCGAGCGTCCCCGAGCTGGGGTCGCTCCCCGTCTCGGCGTCGCCCTCGGGGTCGCCTCCGCCTCCGCCTCCGCCGCCGCCACAGGCGACCAGGAGGGACGAGGCCAGAAGACGCGCTCCCCACATTCGCGTCCAGTCCATCATGCGCACACCCATATGAAAGGATCGTGCCATGCCCGTCGGACCCGTGCTTTGGGCCCCGGGGGACGAGGCGCGTTGCAGGCTGCAACGGCAGGGTGCCACGTTGCTGGATTTTGCCTTGGATTAACCCCCCGGGCGGGCTTGGTGGGTACGACGGCGCCAGGCTGCCTGCATTCAGCCGTCGCTCGACATGGCGCAGGTCTCGTCGGCATCCCACCAGCGGGCGAGCTTGCCCAAGCCGAGCTCCAGGTTGACCTGGGGCTCATACCCGAGGTCCCGACGGGCCGCGGAGATGTCGAACCAGTGCGAGGTCGTCAGCTCGCGCACGATCCAGCGGCTCATCCGCGGCTCACCGTCCGCCCCGAACAACTTGTGTGCGGTCTCAAACGCCCAGCCGGCGGCCAGCGCCAAGCCCCGCGGCGCGGAACCTCGGACCGGGTCGGACCCGGTGGCCTGGAGAACGGCGTCGATGAACGCCCAGATCTCGACCGGCTCGCCGGAGGAGATGAAGTAGGCCTTGCCACCCACCGCGCTCGGGCGCGCCTGGAGGGCATTGGCCGCCAACAAGTGGGCCGCGACCGCATCGTCGATGAACGTGATGTCCATCTTCTTGGGCGGACCCGGCGTGCGGATCCGCTTGAGCTTGTCGGCACGCTCGCGAAGCCGCGGCAGCAGGCTGCTGTCGTCGGGGCCCCAGATGATGTGCGGACGCAGGCAGACCGTGCGCAGCCCATCCTCGTTGGCGGCCCTGACCAGGCGCTCCGCCTCGGCTTTGGTCTGGGGGTAGAAGGCGTCGTAGGTCGCGGGATAGGGGTGCGATTCATCCACCCCCTCCAGGTCTTGGTGCCCAAACACGACGCTGGGCGTCGAGGTGTACACGAGCCTTCCCACGCCGTGGGTTCGGCACGCGTCGATGACGTTGCGGGTCCCCACCACGTTGGTGCGATGAAAGTCCTCGTATGCACCTGCGGCCCCGACCATCGCCGCGACGTGGAAGACCACATCACAGTCTTTTGCCGCCTCGGACACCACCTGGGCGTCTGCGATGTCCCCGTGATGCGTCTGCACTCCGGCGCCGGCGAGCTCGGGGTACTCGCCTCGGGTCAGGGTCCGCACCGCGTGGCCCTCCCCAAGCAACGCAAAGACGATCCCTCGTCCGAGGAAGCCCCCACCACCGGTGACCAGTGCCCTCATCTGGCTTCCGCCGCCGCCCACGTCGCGAGCTTCTCACGGAAGATCTTCGAGTTGTGCCGCACATCCACCGGGAAGCCGCCCCGGTGGTGAAGAAAGGTCTCGATCGAGCGCGTGGTGTCGTGCTCAGCGGCCAGCGTACGGATCTTCGGCTCGGCGGCCGTCCACTGCGCGCCGGGCATCAGCTCGATGCAGATCGCCGGGCGAGCCTGACCGGGCGCCCCCAAGGGGACAAGCGCGCTGCGGCGGACCTCGGGCAGGGTGTTGAAGATCGCCTCGCAGGGCACCGTGAACATCGGTCCTGCGGCCGTTTGGACCCGGTGCGCCTTGCGTCCACACATCCACAGGCGCCCGTGTTCGTCGAGCATGCCGACGTCGCCCATGCGGTGCCGGACCGTCTGTCCATCGGGGATCTTTGCGAGGGCGGTCGAGTCCTCCCGACGGTAGTAGCCCGGCGTCACGACGGGGCCCTTGACCACGATTTCCCCGATCTCCCCGGCGGGCAGCGGGGTCACGTCTGACCAGCGCGCGATGGGATCCTCGCTGATGGGGATGATCGCGACCTCCATCGAGGGGACCGCCGCACCCACGCAGACCCCCTGCCCCGCCTCCGTGCCGTTCCGGGTCTCCGAGAGGATCACGTCGGATCCGAGCACGGCGACGGGCAGCGACTCGGTCGCGCCGTACGGGGTGAAGACCTGCGCGCCGTCGGTCAGGCACGGAGCGAACCGCTCCAGCGAGGGGATCGACGCGGGCGCACCGGCTGAGATTGCGCGGCGCAGGGAGGACATTTTCAGGCCATGCGACTCGCAGTGGCGCCCGAGTTTGTCGATGAGCGCGGGCGAGGCGAACATGTTGGTGCACGCGTAGTCCTCAAGCGCCTGCATCAGGTTGTTGGGATCGGCCTGTGCCGGTCTGGAGGCGTCCATGATCGGCACGACGGAGGCCATGCCCAGCGCGGGACCGAACAGCGCGAACAAGGGAAACGTGGCCAGGTCCCGTTCGCCGGGCTCGATGCCGAAGCACTCCTGCAGCAGCCGCACCTGGTGCGCAAACACCCGGTGCGGCGTGATGACGCCCTTGGGAACGCCGGTGCTACCCGAGGTGAACAGCACCGCGGCCATCTCCTCCGCATCGGGCTCGATCGGATCGAAGGGCGTGTCGGGGCTCTGCGCTTCGAGCTTGGCGAGCGTCACCCCGCCGCCGGGAAGGCGCGGTCC
>CAYGTG010001275.1:0-2585 GCA_964352485.1 uncultured Nannocystaceae bacterium
CCGAAATCCCGCCGGCCAGAGCTGTGTGGGAGTGAACGTATCGGCGTTGTGTTCCTCGAATGCCACGCGGAGGGTGATCACGGCGTCCGGGGCGAGCGTCGGCAGCGTCGCGTACAGCCCGGCCGGACTCCCCGATGAGGCGGGTTCGAAGGGAAGGGCAACCCCCTCGAGCGTGACGGACGTGGCGGGTCCAAGTGTGGACGCGCCAGGTGGGAGCGGGCGCAACAGGGGGTAGTCGAGAAGGGCTCGCTCGAGTTCGAGTGTCGCCGTGTCCACCGTGACCTCGATGCTCGAGCACATCTGGGGAACGCACGGCCCCGTGTCGATGTCGGCGTTCGGAGAATAGGCGTACGCGCTCGGGCACGAGGCGTCCGGGTATCCACAGGCGTCTTCAAAGCACACCCCCTCCAGTCCCCGCCGGTTGCAGTCGCTGTCATCCCGGCAGGTGTGGGGCTCGAGCTCGGGGCAGCCCACGCAGGCCGATGCCAGCGCGACCATGGCGGCGAGGCGAGCGGGGACGGACACGCTTCCGACGGTACCGCAGCCCACGGATCTGTGTCTCGCGACGGATGCAGGCCGGGCTGCGCGGCCCCGCAGGCGGCGCTCGAAAGAAAAACGACATTGGGGTGAGACGCTCGGGGCCCAGCCGCAACTGGTCCGACGATGAAGACACGCGAGACGCGGGGATGGGTCGTGGTGATGGCGATGCTCACGGGGGGGTGCTTCGGCGGCGAGACGCCGGGTGCCGGCGCATCGAACAGCGCCGAAGGCACACAAGGCGAGCCCGAGCCCAGCGGAGACTCGGGATCGCGCGGGGAGGACGCGACCGGGAGCTCCGGTGGCGCGGACGAGACCGGGACCGGGGGTGCAACCGGCGCCGCCGACGACGAAGGGGATCCGGGAAGCACTAGCACCGGCGGCGCTGAAACGACCGGGGATCCCGTCGTACCGAAGTGCTCCACCGACGGGCCTCTGCCCATCCTGCCCTGCGGTGAGGGGTATGGCATCGAGACGGTGGCCGGCAGTGGTCGTCACCTCGACCCGCCCATGACGCAGGTGATCGAGGTGTCGAACCTCAGCGCGAGTGGAGCCGGGAGCCTTCGGGAATGTGCCGAGGGGACCGGACCCCGGACGTGCGTCTTCACCGTCTCGGGCGTCATCGACCTGACGTCGAACATCGAGATCTCCGATCCCTATCTGACGATCGCCGGTCAGACCGCGCCAGCACCCGGTGTGTCGATCCATGGGGCGGGGATTCGGATCGAGACCGACGATGTGCTCATCTCTCACCTTCGCATTCGAGTCGGGGACCGGCCCAGTGGCCCTCCGGTTCACAACCGCGACTCGATGTCGATCGGCAACCGGGACGACCCTCCGGAGCGCATCGTCATCGATCACTGCTCGATGGCGCTGTCGAGCGACGAGGTGTTCACGGTTTGGTACGACGCGGGCGACGTCACCGTGGTCGACTCGATCATGGGGTGGCCGTTGCACGACTCCATTCACGTCGACGAAGGCGCCAGCGGTCCCGCGCCGCACGGGTTGGGCCAGCTGTTGGGGCAGTGGGGGGCTCGGGTCATGCTCGCGCGAAACTTCTTGGTGCACCAGTACGGCCGCAACCCACTGAGCCGCACTCGGGAGCTGGTGTTCGTCAACAACGTGATTCACAACTTCGGCAACAACTCCTCGGTCCTCAGTGGGGACGAGGACGCGACCTTCAACACCTTCATCAATGACGTCTATCAGACCGGCGTCGACAGCAACGCAACGCGGCCGGCGATTACGGCCGACATGCCCGGCGGCAGCATGCTGTATGTCGAAGGCCTCTCCTACGACGCAGACACCCCAAAGGACCCTTGGGACCTTGTCGAACAACGCGGACCGGACGGCATGGTTGCGAGATTGCCTCCGACGAGCCTCGTCCCCACGGTCTTGCCCGTGGCCGGGCTCCCCGCGGCGCTTGCGGATGGAGTCGGGGCTTGGCCGACCCAGCGAGACGCCATCGACCTCGCGCTCGTAGAGCATGCGCAAGACGGGGGAGGACAGATCATCAATTGTGTCGAGGATGACGGCAGCGAGCGCTGCTCCGCGAACGCGGGCGGGTGGCCCGAGCTGATGGAGAACGTCCATGCGCCGGCGGTTCCCGCCAATCCCATGGGCGATGACGACGGCGATGGATACACCAACCTCGAGAATTGGTTGCACGAGCAAGCGGTCGCCGTCGAGGGCTGAGCGCGGCACGCGAGGCTTCGCGCTTGGGGTGGAGAGCGCTGGGGATCCGGGTGATACTCGGGGGCGATGGCGCTCGAGGCTTCAGGCAGTACGCCCACGGCGCCGTCGTCCGCGGCGCCGGTGGGGTACGCGTCGCTGCCGGTCGGTTCGAGGCTGGGCCGTTATCAGATCGTGCAGCGAATCGCGCGAGGCGGGATGGCCGAGCTCTATGCCGCGCGGGCGGTCGCGGAGGGGGGATTCGAGAAACTCGTCGCGCTCAAGCGCATCCTGCCCCATCTGGGCGAAGACTCCGCGTTCGTTCGCATGTTCCTCAACGAAGCCAGAGTCGCCGCGGTGCTCGATCATTCGAACAT
>CAYGTG010001276.1:0-2584 GCA_964352485.1 uncultured Nannocystaceae bacterium
ACTTCCACGAACTCAGAGAGGTCGAGCGCTGGAATGTCTGCTTCGCGCCGCTGGGACGGGGACGGCTTGGGTGCTGGCCTGGGAGGCGGTGGTGGAGCGTAGGAGCGCTGGACCGCCAGGAGACGAGCGTTGTTCGGGTTCCAGCTCAGTCCCCGCTCGACGAGCCGCTTGGCTTCGTCGCGAGATCCGTCGCTCTGGCTGAGCATCACCGCGAGACGTGCGACGACCTCGGCGGCCTTGTCTTTGCGGCCGAGCTCCGCGAACGTCTCTGCCATTCGTTCGAGCGCATCGGCGTCGCCAGGCTTCTCGTCCAAGAGCCGTTGAATCGTGACCGCGGCGCGATGCAGGTCTTTGCGTTGGAGGTGCGCACGCATCAGCATGCGCAGGGTCGCCATGTCGGCAGGGCGATGCGTGAGGAGCTGGTCGGCGACGAAGATGAAGCCCTCGTACGCCTCGTTGCGGAACAGCTCCGTCGAGGCCTCTTCGAGGGTCCGAATCATCTCGCCGTGCTTGCCCAGGTTGACGTACCAGTCCATCACCTGCCGCCAGCGTGCGGGGGTCGGCTCGGCCATGGCGGCCAGGCGATACGCGTGCAGGCCGACTTCGACCTTGCCGTGCTGCAACGCGACGTTGGCCGCCTGGTCGAGCGTGGTCGCAGCTTGGCGGGGCCGGCCCGAGCGATACAGCATCTCGCCCACCTTGAGCTGGGTCTCGGAGTTGGGCCCCTCGAGGCGAACGATCTCCCCATAGGCACGCAGCGCGTTGCGAAAGTTGCCCCGCTCCTCGGCCCGCGCGCCCGCCGTCCGGTACAGGCCGATGGCGGGTCCGGTGTGTCCTTGGGTGAGGAACGCCGCGGCTTGGGCCATGTGGACCTCGAAGTCGGATTGCTGCTGAGGCAGCGGTGGGGACGCGTATCGAGCCATGCGAGGGTCTCAGGAGCTTGGACACCACAAACCCATCGGTTGGCGGTTCATCGAGGGTATCAGGCCCGACCTTGGGCTGGATGTAGGATTTTGCGCCGCGGATCCGTCGCCACAGCGGCCCGACTTCGGCCTGAAAGGCCCGCGGCAAGGGTCGATGCCGGGTTCATGCATCGTGCGCTGTCGTCGCTGGCCTGGGTCTTCTTCGTATTGCCCGCCTGCGGTGGAGCATCTCCTGCTGAGGAGCCGCTGGGGGGCGGCCAAGGCGGAACGGGGGGTGTTGCAGACCCATCGACTTCGGGGGACGTCGAGGGAAGCGAGGGATCGGAGGAGTCCGGTCGCGGCGGCAGCGCGGGTGGTGCGAGCGGGGGCGTCGAGTCGTCTGGAGACTCCAGCGGCGGCGCTGCGGTGGAGGTTTTTTGTGGCGATGGCTTCTTGGACGACGGGGAGTTCTGTGACGACGGCAACGTCGATCCCGGTGACGGCTGTGAGGCCGACTGCACGCGCTCCGAGGGTGTCGCGTCGTTTTCTGTAGGCCATGCGCACACGTGCGCGGTGTCTTTCGAGGGCAGGGTCCGCTGTTTTGGCGACAACGCTTTTGGTCAGCTTGGGACCGGGAGCACCGAGACGATCGGTGACGACGAGACCCCATTCGCGGCCGGATTGGACGTCGAGCTTCCGCGCGTGACTCAGGTCGCTGCGGGGGCTCGGCATACCTGCGCAGTCACGGCAGAGCACGAGGTCTATTGCTGGGGTGCGAACGAATCCGGTCAGCTTGGCCTGGGACACGACAAGACTTGGGGGGACGCTCCAGACGAACCGCTACAGGCGGTGGAACTGGGCGGTCTGGTCGGCGCGGTCGAGGTCGGTGCGTCTCACACGTGCGCGCGCATGTTTGGCGGGACCGTCCGGTGTTGGGGCGACAGTTCGCACGGGCAGCTCGGCCACGGCGATGGCTTCTTTGGCATGGTTGGAGTCGGCGTGGAGCCGTACCCCGAGGCGGTCGACGGTCCTGCGGTGGACTTCGGAGTCGACGAGGTGATCCGAGACCTCTCGGCCGGACGAGGGGATCACACCTGCGCCGTGTCGGCGGCGGGGGAGGCCTTCTGCTGGGGCGCTCCCGATGACGGAAAGCTCGGCATGGGGCCGGGCAATCCTGCGGGCCTCGACCGAACCCCCGCCGAATCGGGGCCGCTTCGTGTCGGATCACTGGCTCGGCTCACCGTCACGTCCTCCCTTCATACGTGCCTGGTGACCACGGACTTTGAGCTGTCCTGCTTCGGCAACAACGAGTTCGGACAGCTCGGATTGGGGAACACGGGCACCATCGGTGACGACGAAACCGTCGAGGACGCGCGGGTCGATCTTGGCGACGAGTTTGTCCTCGACGCCGCGCTGACCGACCGCTCATCGTGCGCGCTCACCTCCCACGGAACCGTCTTCTGCTGGGGGGCGGCCAACTTCGGACAGCTGGGCTCGGGCTCGTCGGACGTGGTCGGAGACGATGAGACCCCGATCGCGTGGGATGGCTTCGGCCCGGTGAAGCTGTTCGGGGAGACGACCTCAATCTCTGCCGGCGGTGACCACGTCTGCGCGCGCAGCGAAGACTCTCGCCTGCGCTGTTGGGGGCGCGGAGATGATGGGCGCCTCGGACAAGGTGACAC
>CAYGTG010001277.1:0-2584 GCA_964352485.1 uncultured Nannocystaceae bacterium
ATCTTGTCGATCTCGTCGACATAGATGATGCCGCGCTGTGCCCGTTCCACGTCGTGGTCGGCGTTCTGCAACAGGCTGACGATGATGTTCTCGACGTCTTCACCGACGTAGCCGGCCTCGGTGAGGCTGGTAGCGTCGGCGATTGCGAACGGCACGTCGAGGATGCGGGCCAGCGTCTGTGCGAGCAGCGTCTTGCCAGATCCGGTCGGGCCGATCAGCAGGATGTTGCTCTTTTGAAGCTCGGCCTCGTCGGCCTTCCTCGTCGCATTGATCCGCTTGTAGTGGTTGTAGACCGCGACCGCGATGATCTTCTTGGCCGAGTCCTGACCGATCACATAGTCGTCGAGGATCTCGCGGATCTCTTTGGGCTTCGGCACCTTACCGACCCCCTGCTGGCGCTCTTCCTTCTGAACTTCCTCGGCGAGGATGTCGTTGCACAAGGAAATGCACTCGTCGCAGATGTACACAGATGGCCCAGCAATGAGCTTCTTGACTTCCTTCTGCGACTTTCCGCAAAAGGAACAGCTCAAATTTCCGTGGCCGTTGTCTCGTTTCGAGGTGCTCATCTGCTGTCCTTCGATCCTACTCGTCCGGGATCCGTCATCGGGGCTTGGTCGGGGCTTGGTCGGGGCTTGGCCGGGACGAAACTAGGTCTCGTCGCCGTCGTCGGACCGTTTCTGGATAACCTCGTCAACCAAACCGTACCGTTTGGCTGTATCGGCGTCCATGAACATGTCCCGTTCCGTGTCGCGCAAAATGTCTTCGACGCCGCGTCCACAGTGCTCGGCGAGGATTTCGTTGAGGCGCGCCTTCAGACGAAGAATCTCCTTCGCCTGAATCTCGATATCCGTGGCTTGTCCCTGCGACCCGCCATGCGGCTGGTGAATCATGATGCGTGCGTTGGGGAGCGCAAGCCGCTTGCCCGGTGCGCCTGCGGCGACGATGACCGCCGCCATCGACGCGGCCTGTCCCATGCAGTACGTCGCCACCTTGGGCCGAATCAGCTGCATGGTGTCGTAGATCGCCAGACCCGCGGTGACCACGCCGCCTGGGCTGTTGACGTAGAGCCGAATCTCTTTGTCCGGATCGTCCGACTCCAGATAGAGCAGCTGCGAGACGACCGAGTTGGCGACCTGGTCGTTGATCGGGGTGCCCAGCAGGATGATGCGATCCTTGAGCAGCCGGGAGTAGATGTCCCACGAGCGCTCGCCTCGGACCGTCTGCTCGATGACGAACGGAATGTTGGCGGACGGCTCACCACCCCATGACATGGAGTGCGGCATCGCCTGGGTCACGGAAGAGGGAAACATCGAGGAGTCACCGAAGGGTTTGTGGTCGGCCATGAACGTGGGAGGTCGGATGGGGTGAAGCAGTCTCGCGGCGAGAACGCTGTCAGCGTCTCCTTTGCGACGCCCGGGCACCGGGCGCAAGGCCTCGAGCCGAGAACGGCCCGAGAACGACACGAAGACATCGTCCTGAAGCAATGGTGGCCGGCAGAGCCGCACGATGCAAGTGCCGTCATCGGCGCCCAGAGGCGGGTTTTGAGGCTCTGAGGCGGTCCAAAACGGTAGGCTCCCGACCCGGCTGACCGGGGACCGTCCCAGATTGGGTGTGGCCCGAACTGGGGCAAGACGCCCCGAGCGCTGGCCGCAAGAAGGGGACGCCTCAGCGAGACGCCCCCATTGCGTGGCCACAGCCGGGCGAAGCCCAGGAAGTTCGGCGGCTCAGTCCTTGTCGTGGTCGCTGCTTTCGTCGTTCAGGTGCCCGCTTCGGCGGCCTCGGGCTCCGGATCGGGAGCCTCGGTGACCTTGGCC
Source organism: uncultured Nannocystaceae bacterium (assembly GCA_964352485.1). Taxonomy (GTDB): domain Bacteria; phylum Myxococcota_A; class Polyangia; order Nannocystales; family Nannocystaceae; genus CAJXVA01. Next base: position 1,815 of record CAYGTG010001277.1, read on the forward strand.
TTCTCCATGAGGAAGTCGAAGATCCGCTCCTCGCGGAGGCCGGCCTGAATCATCATCAGTTGGCCACTCTTCTCCATGGAGGCGCGCATGCGGTCCACGTTCTGCCCTGACTCTTCGGCCATCTCGTTCACGCGAGCCTCGACGTCCTCGTCGCTGACCTTGATGCTCTCCTTCTTCCCGATCGCGTCGAGCAAGAGGAAGGCCTTGACGTTGAACAGGGCCTCGGGGCGGATGCGCGCGGCGTACTGCTGCTCGTTGGTCCCCATGTGCTCCAGGCGCATGCCCTGCTGAGCGAGCTGACGCTTGGTCTGGTCGAGTTGAGCTGCGACCTCGCGAGCGACCATCGAGGGCGCGGGCTCGAACTCGTTGGCTTCGAGCAGAGAGGTGAGAAGCCGGCGTCGGGCTTCGCGCTCGGCTTCGTCTTCGTCGGCCTTCTTGATGTCCTCGGAGATCTTGGCCTTGAGCTCTTCGAGCGTCTCGGCATCGCCGGTGTCCTTGGCGAACTCGTCGTCGAGCTCCGGGATGTACTTGAGGCGAACCTCACGCAGCCCAAGCTCGAGCTTGGCTTCCTGTCCCTTGAGCTCGGCTCGGATCCGGTCCTCGGGAGGCGTGAAACGGATCGCCTTGATCGAGCCCACCTCGGAGAGCTTGAGGCTCTCGAGCGCGGCGCTGAGGCCCGGAATGAACTCGCTCTCGGTCTCGCCAATGTCGACCCGAACGTCCTTGCGAGCGACCCGCTGCTCGCCAAGGGTTCCCTCAACGTCGATGGT
>CAYGTG010001278.1:0-2579 GCA_964352485.1 uncultured Nannocystaceae bacterium
ACCAGAGCACCGCGACCGAGCCGAGTCCGACGAGGAGATCGGTTTGCGCGCGGTCGGCCATCGCCTGTGCCTGCGTCGGCACGAACTCGATGACAAACCGCGGCTCCGGAGCGCCTCGCCCCCGCGGCGGACGTGGTGGGCCTGGACGCGGCGGGGGGCTCTTGCCCTCGAACAGAGCACGCTGATGACGGAGCGGTTCTCGGGACCAGGCCCGAACAACGCCTCCCAGCCGCTCCAGCTCTGCACCTTCAGCCGCGTGATCGAGTCCAACCGCTCTGGTCGACTCCCCCATCTCCACCACAGCCCCGCGCGGACTCACCAGCGCTGCGTAGGTCAGACCGAGCTCTTGTCCCGCAGCGAACGCTCGGCGGAGCTCCGCATCATTGGGCGGCGGGGGTCCCGGAGGCGCAGCCTGGTGCAGCAGATGAAACAACATCGCCATCTGCCCGCGCACGACGGTATCGGCCAGCTGCCGCGCCCCAAAAAAGTTGGACAGCGCTGAGCCCGCGAGCAGCAGGCTCAGAACCCCACAGAGCCCGACGAAGACCCACCGCGTTCGCTGGGCGCCCTTCGGCGTCTGCCGAGCCGGCGGGTCACTCATCCCGTCATCATACTCCCGCCCCACCTCGGAGCAGAAGTGCATTCACCATGCCAGGACGGTCACGGTGCCGTGCCTTGAAGAAGGAATGCCGGTCTGCAGTTCCCGCATGGGCTCGCTGCGGTTTCTGCAGAGACAGCGCGAGGTCGAGCACCGCCGTCTTCGGCGCGAAGAACGAAAAAGTCCGTGTCGAGGGCGCGACCTGGGTCGAGAGCACCGTCCGAAGTTCTCAGACGGTGCATGATGAATGATTGAGCTCGATTGACAGGAGTGTTTACGGGTCTCGTTGCGGTGGCGCTCGGGTCCGCCTGTGACCCGGAGAGTGACGAGGGCGGCGTCCCGGCGCAGGGCCGCGTCGTCGGGGTTCGGACCGAGCTGGAGCTGGTCGAGTGCGATGCTGTCGTTGCTGGGGCGGACTACCACCATGTCGAGCAGAACCTGCTCGCGCACGAGCAGATCGTGGCGTTCATGTGGACCAACGACGCCGTCGGGGACATTGAGAGCTATGTCGATGTTGACGCTGTTCGGCTCAGCGAAACACACGACTACACTCCGATGTTCTCAAGCGACGTGGACGACCACACCGAGCGTTCTGCGATCCGAGACGACTTCATCGATGGCGTCGAGCGTTGGGTCGGCGAGCGGTACTAGCGCGACCGGACTGGGTTTCCCTCACGACCCCTCGTCGGCGCACGAATTGGGCATCGGGGCAAACTGAAGCGCGGTGACCTCGAATCTCGAGGGAGTCTGCGGCGCCCGATGGGCGAGCAGGAGGTCGGCAATGGCGTCTCCGTCGGCGTCTGCGGTGCCCACCACGCGAGCATCTGCCGGGCCGTCGGTGTGCTCTGCTTCCAGCAGCCCCTCTTCACTGCCACGGAAGACGGTGACGCTGGAACCTCCAATGGCGAGAAGATCCGTGAATCGATCCCCGTCGACATCCGCTGCGACCTTGTGCCCGCCCACATCGATCACCTCGACGGATTCGAACGCCCCGGCCTCGGAACGGAGAATCTCCGAGCGAGCAGTGCCTGCGTAGGCGAGAATCTCGGGGATTCCATCGCCGTCAAAGTCAGCCACGAGCCCGACTTCGAGGTCTTCCGCGGAGGCCACGGCGTTCGGAATGCCAGCGCTGTCGACGAAGAACAGGGCGCCCGACGCCGCGGACGTGCACTCCGGGTCGCAGACGGGTTGCACGTGTAGCCAGAACCACGGGGCCCCCGTCGCGTCCGCGATGAAGTGGCTGAACCCCCATCCGTCCGGTGCTGCCTCGCGCGTGGCGGTCAGCGCGTACGTCCCGGTTCCGCTTGCTCGAGCGGTCCGAACGGACACCGTGCGTGGGTTGTGGTATTCGGCCGGCCGCACAACGTCCATGTATCCATCGCGGTCGAAGTCCACCTGGCCGACCACGTTGGGGTATTCAACGCTCGGATAGCCGTTCCCCTCGACCTCGGGCTCGCCCACGAGGTCCGAAACCACCAATGCCAGGCGTTCGCCGAGGACCATGAGCTCCGCCCGCTCATCTCCGTTGAAGTTCCCCACCGAAAAGCTCGCGCCACCTCCGTTCGGCGTGCTTTCGCTGTGGTAGCGCTCCGGACCCCACGGGTCGCCTTCGGAGGAGAGGTGGAACAGGAAGACATGGCGGAAGAGTCCTGAGCCACTCGGCCCCAGGCGCCACGAGACCAGGTCCGCGCGTCCGTCGCCATCGACATCGCCCGCGCGCCATGTGCCCTGGCTATCGAGTCCCGACAGGACCAGGGGCGCGAGGTCACATTCGGGTCGGGGCTCCAACTCGGAGGAGCCACCGCTGGATTCGCCTCCGTCGGAGTCGCCCTCGCTGGAGTCGCCCGAGCCCTCGCCGTCGGGGTCCGGCGTCCCGTCCGCCGAGCCCTCGCCTTCCGCGCTGTTCCCCGTGCCCGCCTCGGCGCCTCCGCTCGCGTCTAAGCGAAATGAAGTGTGAAAAAGCGGCGATGGAGGAGTAAGG
>CAYGTG010001279.1:0-2568 GCA_964352485.1 uncultured Nannocystaceae bacterium
CCCTCACACACCGCGACCACCGCTTGGGGCGCACGGTCCACTTGGGTGATCATCGAACCGAAGCCTCGGTTCACGACCGCGAGCGCGTCTTTGCCCTCGGCGCTCGGCGGCTTGCCACGGGCGGAGGCCATGTCCTTGATGTCCCCTCCTGCACAAAAGTGTCCGCCCGAGCCACGAAGCACGATGACACGTACGTCTCGTCGGTCCGCGACCGCCGCGAACGTCGCCTCGAGTTCCGAGACCGTCTGCATGCTCATGGCGTTGCGGACTCGGGGTCGGTCGAACAGGACGGTGAGCACGCCGGCCGAAAGCGACAGGCGCAGGTGCTCGGTCTGCGGCAGCGACATCAGGCCTTCTTTCGCCGGGGAAGCGTTCCCTCGAGCTTGCAGATGATGCTGAGCATGATCTCGTCGGCACCGCCGCCAATCGAGATGAGTCGACCGTCGCGAAAGAAGCGCGAGATTTTGGACTCCCACATGTAGCCCATACCGCCCCAGAACTGCAGGCAGCCATCGGACACCTCTCGCGCCAGTCGTCCCGCCTTGAGCTTGGCCATCGAGGCGAGGCGCGTGACGTCCTTACCCGAGATGTACTGCTCGGTCGCGCTCCACACCAGCGCCCGCAGGCACTCGACCTCCGTCGACAGCTCGGCCAACCGGAAGTGCACGTACTGGTTGTCGAGGATGGTCGCGCCAAACGCCTCGCGTTGGCCCGTATACTCGCGCGTGATCTTCAGGGCGTGCTCGAGCGCCCCGATCACGTTCGCGGCGCCCCACAGCCGCTCTTCTTGGAACTGCAGCATCTGCAGGGTGAAGCCCATCCCCTCCTGACCAATCACGTTCCGGGCCGGCACCCGTACGTCGTCGAAGAACAGCTGGGCGGTGTCCGAAGCCCACATCCCGATCTTGTCGAGCTTGCGCGCTCGCTCCACGCCCTTGGCATCCAGCGGCACCATGATCAGTGATTTGTTCTTGTGCGGCTTGCCCTCGGACGTGTTGGCCAACAAACACATCCAGTCGGCCTGCATGCCGTTGGTGATCCACATCTTGGTGCCGTTGATGACGTAGTCGTCACCGTCGCGCCGGGCGGTGGTCTTGATGCTCGCAACGTCGCTCCCAGCTCCTGGCTCACTGACCCCGATGCATCCAACGACGTCGCCGGCCACCGCTGGGTCGAGGAACTCTCGCTTGAGTTCATCACTGCCGAACTTGGCCAGGGCCGGGGTGCACATGTCCGTCTGCACCCCGATCGCCATCGGGATGGCGCCGCAGTCCACCCAGCCGAGCGTCTCCGCCATGAGCACGGAGTACGAGTAGTCCAGTCCCATACCGCCGCAGGACTCGGGCTTGCTGATCCCCAAGAAGCCCTGGTCGCCGAGCTTCTTGAACAGCTCGTGTGCGGGGAAAATCTTGTCATTCTCCCACGCCTCAACGTTGGGGTTGATCTCGCGGTCGATGAACTTGCGCAGGGTGTCGCGCAGCTGCTCGTGTTCTTCGGTGAGTTTCATGGACGGGTCCTCGTCTTGGGGCTGGGGTTAGAAGCGGGCAACACCAAAGGCATTGGGGCGCACGACTCGAGCGTCTGCTTCGCGGCAGGTGGCCAGAGCCATGCCGAGCACTCGCCGGGTGTCGCGGGGGTCGATGATCCCGTCGTCCCAAATTCGCGCCGAAGCGAACAGGGCATCGGACTCGGAGTCGAGCTTATCTCGAATCGCGCCGGTCATTTTTTCGAGGTTCTCTGGCGGAATCTCGACGCCCTGCCGGGCAAACTTGGCCACGGTGATGATCTCCATGACCTTGGCGGCTTGAGAACCGCCCATCACCGAGATGCGGGCGTTGGGCCACGAGAAGATGAAGCGGGGGTCGAACGCACGACCACACATGCCGTAGTTGCCGGCCCCAAACGCTCCGCCGACGAGCACGGTCATCTGCGGGACGGTCGCGTTGGCCACCGCTTGAATCATCTTCGAGCCGTGCTTGACGATGCCCGCTCGCTCGGCCTGCGTCCCCACCATATAGCCGGTGGTGTTCTGTAGGTAGAGGATCGGTGTCCCCGACTGACAGCAGGCCTGAATGAAGTGTCCGGCTTTCGCGGCCCCCTCGGCGAAGATCGGGCCGTTGTTTCCGATGATGCCGCACGCGTGACCTTCGATCCGTGCGTGCCCGCAGACGGTCTGGGGGCCGTAGTCGGGACCGAAGTCGAGGAAATCCGAGTCGTCGACAACCCGAGCGATGATCTCGCGAACATCGTAGGGCTCGCGGTAGTCGATCGGGACCGCCCCGACCAGCTCCTGCGGATCGTACAGCGGCGGCCGCACGGGACCGGGCGCCGCAACGCTGCAGTCATCCCAGCGGATCTTGGAGACCAGCTCACGCGCCACCGAAATCGCGTCTCCGTCCGACTCCGCGAGGTACTCGGCGGTCCCCGCGACCTTGGTGTGCATCTCGGCACCCCCCAGGGCTTCTTCCTCCGCGTCCTCGCCGAGCGCCGCCTTGACCAGCGGTGGGCCGGCCAAGAAGATCTTCGAGCGGCCGCGGACCACGATCACGTAGTCCGAGAGTCCAGGGA
>CAYGTG010001280.1:0-2562 GCA_964352485.1 uncultured Nannocystaceae bacterium
GTGTGGATGCGTGGGGCTCGGTTGCCGAAGAGCTCGTCTCGTTCCCGGCCTGCGCCGGAACGGGCGATAGCTGCACGGTGAACGCAGGCAACCCTGGCGACCCGTTCTTGTTCGGTCCCTCCGTCAGCGCGTTCAACCGCATCGACGACATCAGCGGCGGCGTTCTGGATCCGGTCGAGGAGAACGACCAGTTCTTGATCGCGCTGGTCTCGGGCGCGGCCAACGACGACTCCATCGACGGGGGTGACGAAACGAACGACTTCCACTCGAGCCTGTACTTGCTCGTGGACAACCACGGCCCGACGGGGACGGACGAGGGAATCTCCGTGCCCACGGGGGCACCCAAGTCGGGGCCCACGTTCGCGGCTGGCGACAGCGTCAGCGGAAACCCCGGATACATGCGGATCGCGGTGTCGGATGTCACCCGCACCCGTCGCGTCACGCCGTTCCCCGGCGCGACCGAGTTCACGGAGACGCGGACGTTCTCGAAGGCCGCGCGCCCGCTGCGTGCGCCGCGAATCTACGTGACCGGTGTTGTGGACAACGGCGGCGGTGAGCCTGTCGTCGTGGAGGATGTCGAGGTCTACTACGTGACCTACTACATCTACGAGCCGGGCTCCGGTGAGTGTGATCCACGATTCTACGACGCGTCGACTCAAACCTGGTACCCAGATCGTGGATCGACCTACGAGCTGACGTTCCGCCTGACGGCCGACGCCAACAACGGCTTCGAGTTCAACAGCGGTGTCAGCGGTGGCGACGCGCTGGCGGATTTCGACCCCGGGTTTGAGACCGGGCTGCAGCTCGTGGCCGTCGATCAAGGCACCGGTGGCGAATGTGAGTCCGGAAACTGCGGCGCCAACGTGGCTCCACCGGCGTTCGTTCCTTGCGACAACAACCCCCCGCCCGGCGAGGCTGCGCCGATCTCAACCTACGTCGTCCCCATGGCCAACAAGACGCTCGACGCGTTCTCTCCGGTCGAGAACTGATCCCTTCGGACCGCTTCTGCGCCGGTTTGAGCCGGTCTGAGCCCGGGGGGGCGAAGGGCGAACTGCTGTGCACAGGCGCCGGAGGTCCTCTGGCGCCCGGGCGCGCGTGGTAGGCTCCGCCGCCGTGAGCGACGCCGAGCAGTTCCCATCCGAGGACACCGCCAACCCCGTGCAACTCGCGACGCGTGGCGCGACGGGGGGCATCTTGATGGGCCTGGCGAACCTGGTGCCGGGCATCAGCGGCGGCACGATGCTGCTGGCGGCCGGGGTGTACCCGCACTTCATCGCCGCGATCGCAGAGGTCACGAGGCTCAAATTCAGGCGCAGCTCGCTGATCGTACTCGCCTCGGTCGTCGGCGCGGCCGGGCTCGCGATCGTCCTGCTCGCCGGTCCGGTCAAGACGCTCGTCGTGGACTACCGGTGGATCGCGTACAGCCTGTTCATCGGGTTGACGCTGGGGGGCGTTCCGATCGTTTGGGGGCTCCTTCCCAGGCGCACGACATCGGTCTGGGTCGGGGCGGCGGTGGGGTTCGTGGCCATGGCCGCGCTCGCGCTCGTCCAGGGGCAAGGCGCGGGCACGCAGGGCGGGCCCACCGACGCGGGCTTCGTGCTGATGCTGCTCGCGGGGGTCGCTGGCGCGAGCGCGATGATCTTGCCTGGGATCAGCGGTGGCTACCTGCTGCTCGTGATGGGCGTATACGTTCCGATCCTCGCCGGGATTGATGCGCTCAAGCTCGGGTTGAAGTCCGGGGACGTGGCGGCGATGCAGGGGCCCCTGATCGAGGTTGTCATTCCCGTGGGGCTCGGCGTGGTCTTGGGCGTCGTTGTGGTGAGCAACGCGCTCAAGTGGCTCCTGGCGAAGTACGAGCTGCCGACGCTCGGTGCCCTCCTCGGACTCCTGATGGGGGCCGTGGTTGGGCTGTGGCCGTTTCAGCACGGCGTGGCGCCCAAGATCGGGGACATGTTCAAGGGGCAACTCGTCACGGCCAGCTCGCTGCCGGAGCTCAAGCCCGAGGACTTCCCGACCGACTTCTTCACCCCGGACGCGATTCAAGTCGCCGGGGCGCTCGGCCTCATCGTCGTCGGCTATTTCATGACCGTCGGGGTGGCGCGCCTCGGTGGCGAGGCCTACCTCAAGGCCTAGCTGGGGCACATCTCCCGACCTCGCCACCCCGCCTCGCGGGTCTTCGCGAGCCACGGCATCCACAGGACGAGAAGTACGCTAGTTCGGGGCGACGACGGTGATCTCGACCTCGGTCCCAGGGGGCACCTTGTCGCCCGGGCTCGGGTCCTGTCGCAGGACGTAGTTCTCGCCGCGTTCCGGATCCTCGACCCGGCGGATGCGTCCGACGGCCAGCCCGAACTCCTCGAGTTTCTTCTTGGCGCCGGAGAGGTACAGACCTTTGAGTTTCGGGACCTCGACCGCGAGGGGTTCGGCGATGGTCAACCGGACGACGGAGCCATCCTTGGCCTGCGTTCCAGCGGCGGGAACCTGCTTGAGCACCGTGTTGGGGTCTTCATCAGAGACTTCCGTCACGGGCTCCGGGACCTCGAAGCCAGCCTTGACGAGCTC
>CAYGTG010001281.1:0-2559 GCA_964352485.1 uncultured Nannocystaceae bacterium
CCGGCGGAGCTCCTCGACGAGCTCGAGCACGCCCTTGCGCCGCGTCACCGTGCCAACGAGCAGGGCCGTCATGGCTCCGTCCTCCGGGTCGGCTACGCCTGCCGCTTCACTCACTCCGGGTTCGACGAGCGCAAGGCGCTGCTTTGGGACCCCGAGCTGCTCGACCGTCTCCAGCATCCAGGCGCCCGTGCACATCACGATCGCCGCATGACGCAGCGCCAGCTCCTCGAACGGCTCCAGCGCTGCGCGCCCCTCGAACACCGAGGGCAGGTAGTGCGCCAACAATCCCATCGGGCGCTGACTCCACAGCTGCGCAACCTCGGGCAAGAACAACGAGTCCACCCACGCGAAGCCTTCGCAATCCTTGGGGGTCTCCACGACGTCGACTCGATCGCCACGTCGTACGAGCCCTTCGCACAAGAACCGGTTGTACAGCGTGCCGCCGGTGATGGGCCCGTCCAGCGCCGGGGCCACCAAGCGGTGGTGCACCGGATCAGTTGCGGCGGCCACGGTCGTCGATCCCCGGGGCGCCATCGGGCAGGTACGGAACGAGCGTCCCAGACTCGGAGCAGCAGCGGCCCAGCGCGCGCACCATCATCGAGAACACGCCCTCGTGGGCAACGACCGCGTCGCGGCCCGAGTTGATGCGCAACCCGTCCACAAAACCTTGCTCTCGAAACTCCTCCAGCAGCGCGGGGTCGCGGGCCAAGATGTGGATCGGCACGTCGAAGGTCTCGTCCTCGCGCGAGAGCAGCGGCGGCTGGTGGTCGCCCATGATGATGACGATCGCATCCCGATCGAGGCCTTCGACGTATCGGGCCAGAAGCTCGAGGTCGTAGCGAATCGAGGCCGCGTACGCGTCGATCTTCAGCGCATCGGCGTCGCCCATCCACATGTACTTGGGCTTGCGACGCTGGTACCGACGCATGCGAGCCATGAACTCCTCGCCCGGCGAGGCCATCGGGAACTGAGCCTCAATCTCCGGCGTCGCTTCGGCTTCGTTCAACGCGCGCCAGTCGTCTTGCAGCTCGGGAATGATCTGCCACGGAGCGTGGGAGCTGACCATGTGGAAGTTGAAGAACACCGGCCCGTCGATCTTCGACAGGACGTGCTCCTGCGTGAAGCCCAGGCTGTACTGGTCGGGGATGATCCCCCAGCCGAAACGAGGCCCGGTGTACTCGAGATCCAACGCCTCGACCTGATGGTCGTAGTTGTATCGATTCACCGCCTCCACGCCGGGTCGAGGCCGAGCCTTGGGCGCCAGCAGGACGGTCTCGTACCCCTGGGTGTCGAGGTACGCGACCAGGTTTGGCGTCTGCGAGATGTCGGCGACGAGATGTTGGAAGACCGCCTCGAACCGCACGTAGATTCCCGTGAGCAGCGTGCCTTCGGCCAGCCAGGAGCGGCCACCGGAGATCGGAGCGCGAGAGAACGCGCTGACCATGTCCCAGCCTTCGTCTCGAAGGCGTTCCTCCAGGCCCGCAACCTGCTGCCGCCACGCGGGGCCCGCCTCGGGGTCGGTGATGAGAAGGCGACCGTAGCTCTCGACCAACAACAAGTGAACGTCGGGCTTGCGACTCAGAGGCACCTGCTGCGGGTAGGCGGCGTACGGGGAGTCCGTGAGCCCGCGCTGCAGTGCGCGATACATCCGAAGCGAAGCCGCAGCGTTGGTGCTCAGCGCCGGCGTCGTCCAGTGCACCAAGCGCTCGCGGCGGGGTGTCTTCCGGCTGTTGTCCACGGCGCTGCCCAGACCGATGACCAGCGTGAGCACGCCCGCCCCGATGATCTGGGACCGCACCGGTTGCGCACGGATCCCGGTCACGCTCGCGCGTAGCAGGGCTCGCGCCAGCCAGACCACGAGCGCCGTCGCCACGATGACGCCAAGCAACCCAAGCCCGATCTTCCAACTCCAAAGGTCGAGGATCAAAACCGCAAAGTGTCGCAGCAGAAACGCTTGGTCATACAGCGGTGGGCTTTGGTAGATGATCGAACGCGCGATCAATTCGTCCCAGAGGTAGACCCACAGCACGATGCCCGTGACGATCGCCGCGCGCTTCAGCCACACCCCGTGGCGCCAGCGAACCGACAACACGACAACGCCGACCAGCAGCAAGAGGTCACCGCTTGGGGCCAGCAGCGCGGAGAAGCGGTCGGGGACCTCCAACCCGACGCCCGGGGCGATGAACAGCACGTTGAGTGCAAAGAGGGCGAGCCAAGGGCCGGCCACACGGACCGCGGGGTGTCGTCTGATCTGCTCCAGCACGCCGGGCAGGACCCTACACCGATGCGCTTCGATAGTCAGACGTGAGACCGCCGGCTCAGTCCCAGTTCATCGAGCGACCGAGCAGGCGCTCCAGGCGCTGCGTCGAAGGAGCAAAGTAGGCTCGAAGCCTGGCGGCGGTGTCCTCGTCGCGAGCCACGCTGGACGCCACGTTCAACTTGGCGGCCCCGACCCCCGAGAAGTTGAAGCGGTCCAGGCCCAGAAAGTCGCAAAGGTGCTCGAGCACCCGGGCCTGCGCCGCAGGTTCCGCGAGGTCTTCGGGCCGCACGACCGAGACC
>CAYGTG010001282.1:0-2550 GCA_964352485.1 uncultured Nannocystaceae bacterium
CCGCCAGTTCGAAGACCCCGACCGACCCCGCCGGCGCGCGCTCGGAGGGCTCCGGGTCGCCGACGAGCGCTAGCTGGTCGTGCAGGGCGATCGATGCGCCGAAAAAGCGTCGCCCCTCGAGCCCGCCCGGCGTCATCGACTCGCCCAGACACTGGGCCCGAAGGGGCGCGAACGAGCCGAGCAGCAGCGCGAACGCGGCGCCGATGAAGAGAGGGAGGGTGCGGAACACGGGTGCGGCTAAGGATAACCCATAGCCGGGCGTGAAGCAGCGCTCGCGTAGCCGGCGCGCGACGAGGGACGGCCGGACGCCCGATCGGGGCAGGCTCGATTCCCATCCGTGAGCGATCGGCCCGAGAGCGCGCGCTCGCCGCGGCCTTGAGTGGGCACCCAGGACAGCGCCGTAGCGCTCCAGCAACAACCCCATACGCCCGACTGCAGCGCCCAGGGCGAGCCTCCGCTCAGACGCCGTAGACCGCCGCGACCGTCGCCTGTCGAGCGCGCAGGTAGGCGTCGGTCGAGAGCGCCTCACCCGTCGCCCGCTGAACCAGCTCCGACACGGGATAGCGGCTCGCATGCGCGTGCACGTGCTCGCGCAGCCAGCCGAGGAGCGGCGCGAACTCGCCGCGCGCAAACGCCGGCTCGAGCGGCCCCAGGTCGCGCTCGGCGGCCTCGAAGAGCTGCGCGGCAATCAGGTTGCCCAACGTGTAGGTCGGGAAGTATCCGAACGCCCCCATCGACCAGTGAATGTCCTGAAGCACGCCCTGCGCCACATCCGGCGGCCGTAGGCCGAGCGTCTGCTCGTACGCAGCGTCCCAGGCCTCCGGCAGATCGGCGACCTCGAGATCGCCTGCGATCAGCCGGCGCTCGATGTCGAAGCGCACGGCAATGTGCAGGTCGTACGTGCCTGGGTCGGCCTCCACGCGGATCAGGCTGGGCTTCACCGTGTGCAGCGTCGGCCAGAGTTCGTCGACCGTGAGCCCGCGCTTCGCGGGGAAGTGCTCCACGAAGCGCGGCAGCGCCCACGACCAGAAGCCGCGGCTGCGCCCGACGAGGTTCTCCCACAGGCGCGACTGCGACTCGTGCACGCCGAGCGACGCCGCCCCGCCGATGGGCGTGCGCTGCCATCCGGCCGCGAGGCCCTGCTCGTACAGGCCGTGCCCGGCCTCGTGCATGATCCCATACAGCGCCGAACGAAAGTCATCATCGTGCCAGCGCCAGGTGAGGCGCACGTCGCCCGTGCCGAAGCCCGAACAGAACGGATGCGCCGCGGGGTCAATCCGGCCGGCCTGGAAGTCGAAGCCCATGTGCTCGGCCACGTCGCGTCCGAACGCGAGCTGCGCCTCGGGGTCGAAGGCTCCCTGCGCAGGTGACTCGTCGACGGTCACGCCGCTCCCCTGCGCCGCCTGCACCCACTGCGCCAGCTTGCCCCGCAGCTCGTCGAACAGCGGCACCAGCTGCGCTTCGGTCGCGCCCGGCTCGTAGAGGTCGAGCAGCGCGTCATACGGCTTGCCCTCCGGGCCGGCGATCAGCCGCGCCTCGTCGCGCGCAAGCTGCACCAAGCGCTCGAGCGGCGCGGCGAAGCCGCTGAAGTCGTTCGCCTCGCGCGCCGCCTTCCACGCCACGTGCCCCGCGCTCTGCGCCTCCGCCTGCGCGCGCGCGTGAGCCTCGGGCAGCTTGCGAACGCGGTCGACGTCCCGGGCCGCCATGCGCAGCTGCGCCGCCAGCTCGGCGTTCTCGCCGGCCAGCTCTCCGGCCGCAGCCATCGCGTCGTGCAGCTCGGGATCGCTGAGCGCCTTGTGGTGCAGGCCCGCCAGCGTCGAAAGCAGCTGGGCGCGCCCGCCCGCGCCCTTCGCCGGCATCTGCGTCTCTTGGTCCCAGCTGATCAGCTCGCTGGCGCGGTGCAGGTCGGAAACCCCGGCCCAAAGCTCGAGGAAACGGTCGGCGGGCGATTTCGTTGCGGTCGTCATACGGGCTCCTGCAGGCGTTCGATCCACTTTCCGATCGGGTCCACTTCGAGATTGACGGGGTCGCCCACGCGCGCGCTTCCAAGCGAGGTGAGCTCCAGGGTCTTGGGGATCACGGCTACGGAAAAGCGGCCGTCCACCGGCTGGACCACGGTGAGGCTGATCCCGTCGATGGTCACGCTCCCCTTCTCAATGAGATAGCGGCGCAGCTCGGGCGGCGCTTGGAATTCGACCCGCCAGCCGCCGTCCCCGGTCACGTCGATGGCGGTGATCGCGCCGCAGCCATCGACGTGGCCCGCGACCATATGGCCTCCGAGCCGGTCGCCAAGGCGCAGGGAACGCTCCAGATTGACCCTCCGGCCGACCTCCAGCGCCCCGAACCAGGCCCGCTCCAGCGTCTCGGACGAGAGGTCGAACACCATTTGCGTGCCCGGCGTCCCCGAAGGCTGCGGCGCTCCGGCGGCGTCGAGCAGCGCCACGACGGTCAGGCAGACCCCGCTGACGGCGATGCTCTCGCCGTGGGCCACGCGCCAGACGGGGTCGGAGGGCACCCCGCTCAGCGAGCGATCCTCGAAGACCTCGGGGG
>CAYGTG010001283.1:0-2541 GCA_964352485.1 uncultured Nannocystaceae bacterium
GTCACGATCGGACTCGAGTGTGAAAGCGACCTTGAGTGCGGGGAAGGACAAGCCTGCGGACCCGGTGTGCTCGAGGACAACGGGTCGCCGACTCCGGACCAGGTCTGCGGCGTCGCGCAGGACGAGGGCTGGGAGCCCTGCCAAGACACGGACCCCACCCTGTGCGGGGGCGACTTCGAAACCGCGCTGGTCTGCCGCAACGGCTTTCGGACCGAAACCGACTGCGATGTGGTGTGTGAGGCGGAGGACGAGGGCCAGCGAGAGGATGGTGTTTGTGGCGCGCTCGTCCCCGAGTCCAACGCGGACTGTGCGTGTGCATACGCGGTCAACGAGCTCCCCGACGGCGCCGCGGGCTGCTACCAGTCCGACGATGGGCTCGAGCTCGTACGTTCGACCTCGTTCGGATCCGACGACGTCGCGGCCTACCTGCAGACGTGCGACGAGTGGTGCGCCCTGCAATCCGAGATTCCCAGCTACCAGGGCAGCCTCTGCGCAGAGACCTTCTTGGAGACGGCCGCCGGCGCCATCGGAGGCCAGTTCGCGAGCGCGCTGGCCAACCGGGGGGGCCGACCGTGCGTGTGCCGGCTGACCGAGCCCCCCGAGTGTCCGCAGGGTCAGCCCAAGACCCAGTGCTCGGGTCAAAATCTCGTCGAGCTGTGCACGGACACCGTCCGAGCTCAGATTCAGTGCTTGGACGGCTGCGGGCCTCTGGTGCCCGGGATGCCCGACACCGATTGGTGTCTCTGAGAAGCGCCCCATCCGGGTCGTGGCACCGAGCCTCGACAGCCGCTATCCTCCCGCCGATGGGCACATCCAAGATCCCCCCGACGCTGCCCGGCCTGATCGACGCGCACTGTCACCTGGACTACGCGCCGATGTCCCCGGACCTGCAGGCCTGCTTCGACGCGGGGACGGCCGCGGGCGTGGTGCAGTACGTGCACGTCGGGTGCTCGCCCGAATCCATCGATCGCGCGGTCGTGCTCGCCGACACGCACGCTCAGGTGTTTGCGGCCATCGGTGTTCACCCCCACGAGGCAAAACACACCGACGCCGCGCTCCTCAACCGGCTTCGCGAACACGCCAAGAACCCCAACGTGCTCGCGATCGGGGAGACCGGTCTGGACTACCACTACGATCTCTCGCCTCGAGAAGACCAGCGACACAGCTTCTCGGAGCACGTCGAGCTCGCGCGTGAACTCGACCTGCCGGTGGTGCTGCACATCCGCGAAGCGCACGACGAGGCGCTTGCCATCGTCGCAGAGGCAGGACCACGAGCCGAGATGCCGGGCATGGTTCACTGCTTCACCGCCGGCCCCGACGCGGCCCGGGCCTGGCTCGACCTCGGTTTTCACATTTCCTTCTCGGGAATCTCGACCTTCAAGAAGTGCGCCGAGATCCGAGAGGCCGCTGCGCTGACGCCCGAGGACCGGATCCTCGTCGAGACCGATGCCCCCTACCTATCTCCCGAGCCGCTGCGGGGACACAAGAACGTCCCGGCGTATGTGGCGTTCACGTGTGCGCGTCTTGCGGAAGTCCGCGGCGTCACGCCACAGGCCCTGGCGCAGCAAGCCGCCCAAAACACGCGTGCGCTGCTCGCGATGCCCCTCCCCGGCCCAGACGCCGCACATCCCGCAATCGCGTGAGTTCCCCCGGCTGAGCCTGGGACCGCTGTCTTGACCGGGGGTCAGCCGGTGCCCCATAGTTCGGCCCCTCGCGACCCCGGCACAGGCCAAAAGGGTCGTGCAAGTCCCGTCCCGGCGGCAATCAAGCCACCCGGATCCAGGGCAACAAGAAAGCAAGAAGACTCTCGTGAACGTTCAACCTGGCATGCTCGCCAAGAAGTTGGGAATGACCCAACTCTTCCTCGACGACGGAACCCGCGTCCCCGTCACCGTCCTCTCGGTCAAGGGCAACACCGTGCTCGCCCACCGCACCGAAGAGCGCGACGGCTACACCGCGATTCAGCTCGCATTCGACGACCAGAAGGCCTCGCGCCTGACCAAGCCCGACCTCGGTCGGTTCAAACAGGCCGCCGTCGAGCCCAAGAAGTTCGTCAAAGAGTTCCGCGTCGGGACCGACGTGCTCGAGAAGCACGCCGTGGGCTCCGAAATCCCCATGGACATCTTCGCCGACGGCGACCGCGTCGATGTGACCGGTACCAGCAAGGGTAAGGGCTTCCAGGGCGTTATGAAGAAGTACAACTTCGAGGGCAAGCCCGCGACGCACGGTACGCACGAGTACTTCCGTCACGGTGGCTCGATCGGTTGTCGTCTCACCCCCGGCCGTGTTGTCCCCGGCAAGAAGATGCCGGGCCAGATGGGCTCGGAGACCAAGACCCTGCAGAACGTGCACGTCGCTCGCGTGATGGCCGACGAGGGTCTCGTCCTCGTCCGCGGTCCCGTCCCTGGTGCGAACGGCTGCTACGTCAGCATCCGCCGTTCACACAAGCAAGCCGCCCGCGCCGCCCACAAGGCCGCCAAGGGCAAGAAGTAAGAACGCGACCACCGCGTTCTTTGGGCGCCGCCTCCTCCCACCTCCTGT
>CAYGTG010001284.1:0-2538 GCA_964352485.1 uncultured Nannocystaceae bacterium
GCCATCCTCTGACCACCGGCTATCAGCACGTCTCGGTCATTCCCACCCGCCGAGCCGATCCCGCAGGTGGTTGGCAGTCGCGGCGGCTCGCCCGAGGCCGACGCGACGGGGATTGCGTTGGACGAGCTCCCCAAGCGGGTCGTGATCGCGGACGACGGAGCGATCTGGGTCGTCGGCGGCACGGGAAAGCAGCCAACCCTGGCTCACGTCGAGGGCACGATGCTCGTGCCCGTCAACGTGGATACCGAGGGCGACTGGTTGAATCCGCGTGCCGAGTCCGGAAGTGGTCGCCTGCTGTTCGACATCGTGCGCGGACCACCGTACCTGCGAGAGGAAATGGCGGTGTCGCTTGACGGACGCGTGGCCGCCACGGGAAACACACGTGACAAGCCGGAGTCGTTTGGCTTCGACCCGGCCGCGCGGGTTGGAACGGAGCAGTGGGTCCTCGATGACCGGCCGCCGCAGCTCACCATCATTGCCGCAGATGGAAGTCGCTCGACCCAGCGTCTGGACCGCAGCCTGCGGCAGATGGACAGTCTAGTCTCAGCTGGGACCGTGGCGGTGGTCGTCGACGAGTTCGTCCATGTCCTCCACACGGTGGACCGCAACGGTCACGTGCAAACCATCGCGGCGGAGCTCGGAGACTTCGAGCCATTGCTGCGTGAGAACGACCCGGGGATCGTGCTCGTGGACGGCGTGCGGGCACTGTGGGTCGAGCGCGCGAACGAGCGCTACGCCCTGCGCGTCGTCCACGTCGAGGGTGGACGACCGGTGTCGTTGCTCGAGGTGCCCACCGGCCAGACTCTCCGTCTCGCCGCCGCGCATCGCGGCCAGGTCGCGGTCGTCGTCGGGGCGGGTCGGAACGCAGCGCAGAAGCTTCGTGTGATCGTTGCCGAGGAACCGAAGCCCGAACCGGCGCTGCTCGCCGGCCACAACGACCCCCGTGGGTTGGATCAGCTGCCGCTTTCGGGGTCGACCCGCAAGACGCTCGCGTCGTGGGGCGTGACGAGCGCCCGCGACCTCGAGAACCGCTGGCACTACGAACTCAAACCGCATACTGCCTCGATGGACCCGAAGCTCGAGCTCGAGCTGCGGTACGCGGTCACCATTGCGCGACGCGAGCGCGCCAAGTTGACTCCGCTTTCCGCTCAGCCCATCGACCCCGCCTACCTCGCCGGCGTGAACTCCCTGGGATTGCCGGCCGACCTCCTCGAGGCGCTCGAGCGCGCCCAGGTAACGGCGTTGGGCCTGCTCGTCGTTCTCACCGAGGCCGAGATCCGCAAGACGTACCGTGACGACGAACGAACCTCCATGATCACGCGCGCCGAGGTCGCTGCGATCCAACAGGCCTTGACCGAGCGCGGGATGGCCCTGGGAACCCGCATGCACGACCTGGGACAACCGCCTCACACCCCCTGAGGGCCAGCGCGCCTCGGTCCTCGAGCGGTTCAAGCCTTGCAAACGAGCCGGTGCTCCAGACTCCGTTGACATCCCTCCAGCCTCGCGCACCTTCGGCGTGGGTCCGATGGCAGACTTCAACTTCACGCGGAAGACGTTCGAGATTCTCGAAGAGTTCGAGCAGAACAACGAGCGGGACTGGTACCACGCGCACAAGAAGCAGCTCGACGAGCACCTGCGCACCCCGTTCGCCCAGCTGCTCGAGTTTCTCAGCGCCGTGCTGGAAGATCAGTCGCTCCCGCTGCGAGGCGGCAAACACACCATGTTTCGGATGGCCCGAGATCTCCGCTTTGCGGACGAAAACACGCCGCCCTACAAGACCAGCGTGTCCGGTCTCCTGACGCCATCGGGGACCAAGAACGAGGACGACGGCGTGCTCTACCTTCAGCTTGATGCGAAGGGGGGCATGCGCGCGGCGGGCCACTATCGTCGCAGCGCGAAGCAGCTCGCGCCTCTTCGAGACCACATCGTTGACGCACCCGAACAGTGGCGAGCCGTTCGGGCCGCGCTCGAGAAGGCCGGTCTCGGGCTTCAGCGTGACCATAGCCTCACCAACATGCCGCGCGGCTTCGATGCACACGCCGAGCACGAGTTCGCGGATGACCTCAAGCTCAAGAGCGTGGTGATCATGGCCGACCTCCCCAAGTCGGCCTGGCTCAAGGGGGACGTCGTCGACCGGGTCGTCGAGACGGCGGCTGCGGTGGCGCCTCTGCTTCAGTTTTAGGTCTAGCTCCCGGGCTGAGCGCCGGGGTGGGGGACAGGCGCGTGGAGACTACGGCAGCAAAGCGATGTCCTCCAACGGGCGAGGGCAAGAGCCGCAGCCCGGGCCGTTGAAGGCGGCGTTGACTTCGTAGCTCGGCGCCGGCCCACGCCTGGGCCACGTGGCCGCCACAATGGCCCCTCCGCACACGTTGACGACTTGCCCGATGATCCCGCTAGCCGCGTCGGAGGCCAGGTACGCGACAAGGGCTGCCGTCTCGTCGACCCGCAGCGGGCGGCCGAGTAGGTTTGCGCGGGTTGGGGAGCTAGTACCTCATGCCCAAAGTTCGATCCGGGTTAAAATAGAAAGGGGTAGCGGTG
>CAYGTG010001285.1:0-2537 GCA_964352485.1 uncultured Nannocystaceae bacterium
CCCGTCGCCTCCGGGACCCCCCGGTCGGCGACGGGCGACAGGCGTGCCCGAGGACGCAGGTGTGGTGCGACTCGAAGCCGGATCTTCCGCGGCCGCTGCGACCTCGGGTTCTGCCGGTTCTGCTTCACGCTCAGCGCGGCGACGACGCACGTCGGCCCCGCGTCGGCGAATCACCGTACCGCCACTGCGCTTGCTCTCGCTCTTGCTGCCGGCGATGACACGCTCTTGGGTCTCGACGGGGGCCGCGGCCTCCTCGGGAACACCACGTACCGTTGCCCGCACGCGTGTAGCCTCTGCAGGCGTAAGCGTGGACATGTAATTCTTAATGGGAATGCCGAGGTTACGGATCACTGTTTCCAGCGACCGGTTATCCTCGTTCAGCTCTCTTGCGAGCTCATAGACTCGAACCTTGGCCATGATGACGCACCCCCTCAGTGTGGGCCTCACGTGCTCTGCACATCGATGTGTGCAACTGCGTGAGATGGTTCAGACGACGAGGCGACGCGGACCGGGTGTCCGTGGCGGGGCTCGTGTGCCGAAGTTGTTCAACCTGATCTGTCACAGCTTGCTTGGTGTCCACCCAGAGGGTCGAGCCAGGAGCCGCAACTGACAAGGTATTGGGACCAGTCAGCGCGCGCGCGAACGCACGCCGTTTGACAGCGATTTCGAAACAGGAACGCGACGGACACAGATAGGCACTGCGCCCTTTGTCACGTTTTGGGTTCACAGCCGGCACGATGTGTCCATCGGACCGACGGCGGAAACGGAGGAGCGCGAAGCTGGGCTTGCGAGCCCGGCACGCAACACACATCCGGGAAGGGGTGTGGGGAGCCACAGATGTTGAGACGGTCAATCGCCACCTCCTACGGTTGGACGTTCGAGCCCTGCGCCAGCACCGGCAGGGGCGCCGGCGACATGGTCGGGATGGTTGGGGTCGTCCTGGGGGTCGGGCTCGGGCGGATACTCGACCTTGAGCTCGAGGTGGCCGCTGGCCGCGTCGTTGGCGACTTCGATGATCTGCTCGGCGATAGAGACGTCCCCGAGGCCTTCGACCTGCGTGAGTTCATCCGCGTCGGCGACCGCCAGATCGCGGAGACTCCGCCAGCCCATGTGAAAGAGGACTTCGGACATCTCGTGTCCGACGTTCGGAATCGCGGCCATCTCGGCTTTGTTTCGGACCTCCTGCTGACGAATCTTGCTCTCAGAGAAGATGTCGATGCGCCAGCCGGTCAGACGCGAAGCCAAGCGGACGTTTTGCCCGCGCTTGCCGATCGCCAGGCTGAGCTTGTCGTCGGGGACGATGAGCTCCATCGTGTGCCGATCGGCGTCGATGAGGACCCGAGAGACCTGCGCGGGCTGAATCGCGTTGCACACGAAGCGGGCCGGGTCGTCGTTGAAGGGGACGATGTCTATCTTCTCCCCGCGAAGCTCCTGCACGACGGCCTGGACGCGAGATCCTCGCATACCGACGCAGGCGCCGACAGGGTCGACGTCGCGCTCGCGGCTGGAGACGGCGATTTTGGAGCGTGCACCAGGTTCGCGAGCGCAGGCTTCAATGCGAACGATGCCCTCGAAGATCTCGGGGACTTCGTGCTCGAACAGCTTTTCGACGAGACCGCGATGGGTCCGCGAAAGGATGATCTGCGGGCCGCGAGCCGACTTGTCCACGTCCTTGACGTAGGCGACGATTCGGTCGCCCGGTCGCAGGGATTCGCGGGGGACTTGCTCGCGCACCGGGAGGATCGCTTCGGCCTTGCCGTTGTCGACCTCGACGATGATCGAACCGCGCTCGAACCTGCGAACGATGCCGGTCATCAGCTCGCCTTTTTTGTCCTTGTAAGCGTCGTACAGGTTCTCGCGCTCGGCCTCGCGGACGCGCTGGATGATGACCTGCTTGGCGGTTTGGGCGGCGATACGACCGAAGCCGCCGCCGACACCCGCGCGGAGCGCCTCGATCTCGGGATAATCCTTGGCCTGCTGCTCGGCGCGCTTCTTGTCGCCGGGCAGGTAGAAGATCTGGAAGAGGAGTTCGTCGCCTTCCTCCGCCTCGAGACCCGAGCGCTGCGCCTGCGCAAGCGTGAGCTCCCGAAGCGGCTGGGTGACGTCGTCGACGACGTAGAGGACCTGGAATAGGTTCACCATTCCAGTTTCGTCGTCGAAGGTCGCCTCGATCTCGCGCTCCTCGAACACCTTCTTGGCCGCGGCAAGCACCGCTTGCTCCACCGTTTCGGTGAGCACAGCCCGCGAGATGTTCTTCTCGCGGCAAACCTGGTCGATGACCGTGCTTAGGTTGACTGCTTCTTCCATGGCTGCGGAACCCTTCCGACTGTCCGATGATCCGACCCTATACGACCCTGTACGAAGTTCGATGCTGATGACAACGCGTTCGAGAGAATGCGTGCGATCAGCCTTCGTAGACCAGATGCGCCTTGCGAATCTGGTCTAGGTCGATGACCTGATGCGCCCCGCCGTCGGGATCGACGAGCGTGACCGTTCCGGCGCGGTCGTCTTCGGGGGCATGAGGGGCGGATTGGACG
>CAYGTG010001286.1:0-2534 GCA_964352485.1 uncultured Nannocystaceae bacterium
GTACCCATCGCCCCACGTCCGGCCGCCTCGACGACGAGGTAGCGGCCCAGGGAGGAGCCCGGCGCTGGCTCGAACCGGCTCGGATCGCTCCAGCCCGAGACGGCCGCGGTCGGCTCGTCTTGGCTGTCCTGCGTATCGAACCCACTCACCCCGTCGATGATAGGCGCTGCGGTGCTCCGAGCGCGACCGTCTCGAACGGAAGGTCAGCTGCCCAGAACGCTGAGCGCCGTGTCGCCGCTCAGTGGCGGGATCTCGAGCATGAGCTCCAGCGTCTCCGCGTTCCGCAGGCGCCACGGGTGGGTCTCGTAGGTGGGAACCGACACCATCCCACCAGGAGGCGCGGAGCCATAGGGGTGCTCGTCGCACGCGTAGTCGACCCAGTACAGCTGGACCGTGATGTTCTCGCAGTCGTTGAGGACGGCGATCTGGGCGTTGTTCATCGCGCTGACCGAGCAGACCTCGGGTACGGACCCGGGGAGCAGCAGATCCTCACAGGTGAGCACCACCATGCCGGTCGACGACTCGGAGCCGCCGCTGGACGAGCCCTCGCTGGACGAGCCTTCGCCGGCGTCCGAGGTCGCGCTGGTGCTCTACGACTCCCCAGTGGCGGTCGCGCTCGTCTCGGATGTGTTCGTGGGATCCGCGTCCGTCGTCTCGCCCGTGGCAGCGGTCGTCGACGTCGACGTCGACGGTGATGGGCTCCCGGAGATTCCCTGCCCCGAGCTCATGATCCCCAGCGACCTCCCCTCGATGCTCTTTGGAGACCTGGACTTCCTGGACTCGAGCCGGTTCGAGCCCTCATGCTCGGGAGCGGTGCGCCGGGAGGTGACGTTCGAGTTCACCGCCCCCGCGACGAGCACGTACATCTTCGAGACCGGGGAGTCCTCCTTCGACACCGTGCTCTACGCGCTGGGGCCCGCCTGCATGGGTCCCGAGCTCGCGTGCAACGACGACTTTGGCGGGACGACGGCGTCGTCGATCTCCTTGAGCCTGCAAGCCGGAGAGACGATCACCGTGGTGCTCGATGGATTCGAGCAAGAGTTCGGCACCTACTCGATGTTCGTCGACGAGGCCGCGGTCTGTCCCGAGATCACGCTCGATCCGGTGCCCGAGGTCCAAGTCGAGGCGGTCCTCGACGAGGCCGATCAAGACTCGTACACATCCTCGTGTGGTGGTAGCGGGCCTGACATCACCTACGCCTGGACTCCCCCGTTCACCGGGAAGTATCGCTTCACCACGATCGGTTCCGACTTCGACACCGTGCTCACCGTGTTGGGTCAAGACTGCTTCACCGAGCTGGCGTGCAACGATGACACAGACGGTGACGTGAGTTCGGCGGTGGAGCTGGATCTGGTCGAGGGCGAGCCCATCATCGTGGGCATCAGCGCGTTCGACATCGACTACGGTGGATACCGGCTGTCGATCTTCCCGGTGTGACCGTCGGCCTGTTCCGTGCGTGCAGGCGCCTCGACCCAGCTCGGCCACCTGCGAGCCCGTTGCGGTGACGAGGGCGTACTGCAAGTTTTGGCGACACCGCCAGGAGCGAAAAAGACGAGTGAGACGTCGTGTCGGGTTTCACCTGATGGCGCCTAGATGCACTCGGTCACGTCGAAGAGCGCGCACGGCACGTCTTCGGATCTGATCCAGATGTCCGACCACCACACGCCGGTGGCGCCGATGTCGTGGGCCGCCACGCGCCAGTCGTCGCCGCTTCGCTCGAGGAAGACCTCCATGTGAGGTCCGCCGAACAGCCCCTCCTCCAGGGACTCGGCGTAGGCGCTGTCGCTCCAGTCGAGTTCGGTTCCACCGACACCCTGCACATTGGCTTGGACGAAGGCATAGCGCTCGCCCGCGCGTATCCAGGAGATGACCAGCTCGTTCGCTTGGCCGCCCAGTTCCTGATCGAGGAACTGGTCATGAATCGCCTCGGTGATCGCCTTGCGGCCGTCCGTCCCGAACGCAGGCTCGGAGACGTCGGTACACCGCCCGTCGAGCGGGAAGAGACCGCATTGAATCGGGTAGTCGAGCCACAGCCGGTCCCACCAGATGTCGGTGGCGCCAATGTCCGCGGTGACGACCCCCCATTCGACTCCGTCGTTGACCACGAGTGCGGCGAGGAAGGGGCCGTCGAAGGTCCCCGATTCGATGAGGGGTCGGTAGTCGCTTTGTGTCCAGTCGATCTCGCCACCGCCGGGTGCTTGCACCTTGGCCTGGACCCACGCGTAGTTTCCCGCGACTTCGTATGTCGTGACGAGAAACTCATTCGGCATACCGTTGACGGCCCCGTCAACGAAGTCTTCGTGGATGGCACGCATGATCGCGCTCCGTTCAGCGGTGGCGTCGAGGTCGTCACCTTTGCCGCCGACCTCGCCTTGGTCTTCCTCGGTCTCGAGGCCGGGTTCCGGCCCGCCGTCGTCGCAGGCCGCAAGCGGAGCGGCCAAGAACGAGAGTGCCAAGAGAGCGTGAATAGGGGTTGCGATCGTGTTCATTGATTGTCCTCGCAGCAGGCGGAGCCGCCCCGATCTGCTAGTCGA
>CAYGTG010001287.1:0-2526 GCA_964352485.1 uncultured Nannocystaceae bacterium
ACCCAGATCGTACGCCTGCCCAACGGCGAGAGCCCGGCCAACGTCGCCATCTACCGCCGCGTGATTCCGAACTGAGCGGAGCGCCGCAGAAATCTGGCGATCATCCGCAACCGCGGTACGCTTTAAAAATGAGCTTATGGCGCCTTGGAGGAGTCGCGCTGTGCGTGGGCCTCGCAGGATGTGTGCGGCTCAACCCGTCCTACGCCGACGCGGACACCGAGAGCGGTGCCGAGGGCCGGACGTCGACCACTGCAGACAGCGGCAAGACCCAGGGCGAGACCCAGACCTCGATCACGCCGGGCAGCTCGACGACCGCGAGCGAGACCGACGACCGCAGCACCAGCGGGCCGATCGGGTCCGACGAAGCAACCTCAGAATCCGACAGTTCCACCCGACCCGATCCGGTCGATTGCGTTCCGGTCGCGGCATGTGGGCCAGGCTTTGGACCTTGTCCTCCCGGATCAGCATGCAACACATACCGAGTCTCGGACAATGACTGGGTCGCGGGAGGGTGCTTCCCGATCGGGACTGCGTCGTTGGGAGAGCCTTGTGAGCCGGCGTGCGGCGAAGAGCTCCCTCGATGCGGCGAGGGGTTGATGTGCGCGGCCTGGCGGGAGGATCCGACCTGTTTGGACCGCTGCGGGTCCACGGACCCATGCGGCTTGTCGGAGTCCTGCTACGTGCCGCCAGTCTTGGGGCCCACGGACGGCGGCTGTGAACCGCCCACGCCGTGCGAGTTGTTGTTGCAGGACTGCCCTCGAGGCGAGGCCTGCGTACCGGTGAATTCCAGCGGAGTCTGTTTTCCCGGGGGCGGCAAGGGAGTTGAGGGCGAGCCGTGTGAATTCCTCAACGCCTGTTCCCCAGGCTTGTTGTGCACCCCCACCCCGGCGTGTCCAGGAGGCGCCACACAGTGCTGCATGCGGGTCTGCGACCAGGCCGAAGAACCCTCCAGCTGTACGTGCGAGGACTTGGGGGTTCTCGATCAGCCCTCCGCCGGTGTGTGCACGACCTTCCCGTAGCGAACCCGGCGGGCGTCAGACGACCTTGCGGATCAGCAGGTAGAGGATGCCGATCAGCGCCGCGATGAAGAAGATGAACCCGGACACGTTGGTCCAGATGATCATGTGCATGTTCAGCCGGCTCATCACGAAGTACAGAACGCCGAGCACCGAGATGAACATCAGCACCTTGCGAACCCGCTGCCGGATGTCTTCCTGCTGCCCGGGGTGCAGCAGATGCTCGACCGCGAACGCACAGCCAAGCATGTAGAGCGGCGCGATGAACACCAGCACGCTCGTCGCCCCGATCATGCCCTCGACCGAGGCGGCATAGAGCGTCCAACAGCCCACGACCAGCGTCGAGAAGAACCCGAGGGCGATGTTGAGGTTGGCGAGTCGCTGGCTGAGGACTCGATTGCCGCCCTGTCGGGTGAAGAACGCCGCCGCTCCAAGGACCAGCGGCAACATCGCGACTCCAAGCCCAACGGCGAACCCGGAGTTGACCATGGAGTGCATCAGCTCGGCGACGGTCATCGGCGGCCATCATACCCGGAACGCCGCCTCGCTATTCCAAGGGCTCCCGTCCAAGCCGCATCCTGTCCCAGCTTCGTGTCAGCGTCAGGCGATGCGGCCGTTGGCCCCCTGATGTCGACGATGCTCCGATCTGTAGTCTTGCTCGCCGCCGCGCTTTGGGCAGCGCCCGGATGCGCGCACCGTGCACCCAAGCTCGAAGCGCCCTTGGGACGCGTGGTCGTGTACC
Source organism: uncultured Nannocystaceae bacterium (assembly GCA_964352485.1). Classification (GTDB taxonomy): domain Bacteria; phylum Myxococcota_A; class Polyangia; order Nannocystales; family Nannocystaceae; genus CAJXVA01. The sequence goes on from CAYGTG010001287.1 coordinate 1,759, forward strand.
GCAACGGCGTCGCGTACTTCGAACGTCGTGCGACCGTGGATGGATCGTTCTCGATCGATGTTCCGCGAGCGCGCGTCGACGATTTTCTCAAGTCCCTGACGGTGATCGACCTGGCAGACCAGAGCCCGCTGTCGGTCTCCTATCGAACGCCGAGAGGGACCTCGAGTGCTTCCATCGCGATGACGATCGAGCTCCCGCCGGGGAAGCGTGACGTGCTGATCACCTATGTGACCGAGAGCCCGTCGTGGAAGCCGAGCTATCGGGTGAGCCTGAAGGACGACGAGACCGCGGTCCTGCAGTCGCTTGCGGTGGTCGACAACGTCTCCAACGAGGCCTGGGAAGACGTCCGGGTGGGGGTTGGGACGACCTCCGCACTCTCGTTTCGGTATGACCTTCACAGCGTGCAGATGGTGGAGCGACAGCGGTTGGAGTCGAGCGAGAAACTCGCCATGGCGCCTCCGAAGGGGGGCAGTACGTACTCGGCGGGCGGGACACAGCAACGGGTGCTCGCGAACGTCGCGATGGAAGAATTCCGAAACATCCCCGTCGGCAACTCGAACTCACGTGACTTCACTGCAACCGTCGAGGCGAGCGCGACGGCATCTCGCGAGTCCGCCGGCCTCTCCATTGCCGGCTCGACCGCAGCGGAGAGCAAGTACACCGTCGACGGCGCGAACGTGAACAGTCCGAGCTACGGCTTCGCCCATCGCACATCCAAGACCGACGAGCCACCCGAGCCTCCCCCGCCGAGTGCGCTCGAGTTGCTGA
>CAYGTG010001288.1:0-2523 GCA_964352485.1 uncultured Nannocystaceae bacterium
GTCCGCGATGCCGGGAGCCGGAATGGCACCTACGTCAACGGAAGCCGCATCCAAGAACACCCCCTGGTCTCCGGAGACGTGGTTGGGCTGGGACGTGCGTTGCTCATGGTCACCCGCGAACCCCAGCCACCGCAGGAGCAGAACCCGGAGGGGATGGTGGGAAGTAGCTACGCGTTCCTGTCGACCGTCGCGACCGTGGGCAAGGCATCGACCCGCGGTCCGACGCTGCTGTGGGGCGAGTCAGGGGTCGGCAAGAGCGCCTTGGCCCAGCACCTTCACGCCGTCTGTGGGCGGACCGGTCCGCTACAGCTCACCCGCTGCGGACGCGCACAGAATGAAGAATCGCTCCTTGCCGCCGTGCTCGACGCCGCGTCCGGAGGAACCGTGGTCCTCGACAACCTCGAGGACCTACCCGCCGCCGCACAGCTTCTGCTCCTCGACCGACTGGACGCCGCAGAGCACCAAGGCACGGGCATCGTGGCCTGCACGGTCGAGTCGCCCGAGGGCCTCGCCCACCGGCTTCGCCCCGAATTCCTGCACCGACTGCGTCGATGGTCCATCCGCGTCCCTTCGCTCACCGAGCGGCGCACGGATATCCCGCTGCTCGCCCTCGCCTTCGCCCGTCGCTACTGCCCCGAGGCTCGGCTCGATCCAGAGTTCACATTTCGCCTGCTCCGCCACCGATGGCCCGGCAACCTCCACGAGCTCGAGGCACTTGTCGAACGCGCCGCCGTCGAGGCCAACGACAATCGGCTTGCTCCGTTCGAAGGACTCGACGCACTTCTCGCCCAGCAGTCGAGCGCTGCGGGGATCTCCACGTACGGCCGCAAGCTCGAGCGAGAGCCATTCGTCGCCGACGCGACCGGCCGTTGGTACACGACGCCCGACGGCACGCGGTTCGACCTCGAGCGCCGCAAAACGCTCGCACGCGTGCTCGCAACCATGCTGGAGGCCCGGCGTGATGAACCTGGCCGCGCGCTCTCGGTGTCAGACATGCTCGCCCGGGCCTGGGCGGACGAGAAGCTCCTGCCCCGCGCCGGGGCAAACCGCGTCTACGTTGCCATGACGACGCTGCGGAAGATGGGCCTGCGCGACCTCTTGGTCCGCACCGACAGTGGCTACGTGCTCGACCCCGAGGTTCCGCTGCGCATCATCGAAGCCTAGGGCGTCTCGCTCACCCTGAGGACTTCGGCGCGCGACTGTGGGAGGTCCCGCTCCAAGAAGACACCGGCATCAATCCGGCGAGCCTTCGTTTCGACCGCATCCAGAATCAACAGGGCTCGGTCGCGGTCTGCAGCGGCCCCACGATGTGCGAGCGCCTCCGCGAGTCGGAGCTGCAGCAGCATCGTGTCCACCGAGTCTGGCATGTCCTTCCCGATCTTCATCGCGGCCTCTCCCGCCGCGACGGCGTCTTCATACCGACCCGCGCCGTTGAACACGTAGATCTGGGCGACCGCAAACACGACCCGATTGACCAGCTCCAGCATCGAATCGCCCCCGGCAACATAGGCCCGCTCCATGTACTCGAGCGCTTCATCGTGCCGACCGAGCTCGGAGTGAAGCAGCGCCAGCTCGCGCAGCGCCCCCGCCCGATGCCCTCCATAGCGCGGATCGGTCCCGTCCTCGAACCCAGCATAGGCCAGCCGCGCCTGTTCCATCGCGGCGTCGGCCTCGCCCAACTCTCGAAGCACGGTCGTCAGCTCGACCCGCGCGCTGGCCAGCCGAAGTTCGTAGCCCGGCTCTTCGTGGTCCTGCAGCAGCGCGATCGTTCGCTCGTACAACCGCCGTACTTCTTCGAGGTCTCCTCGCGAGTACTCGATCGACGCGAGCGTCTGCAGGGCAGCACCGACGCTGGGGTGGTTCTTGCCGCGATGCTTCTCGAGGATGCGCACCCTCGACTTGGCGGAGGCCCGAGCGAGGTCGAGATCTCCAAGCGCATCCGCGGTGACCGCGACACCCTCGAGCCCATCGAGCGTGTCGAGGTGGTCGATGCCGCGAGCCGTCTGGATGGCGGCGACCTCGCGCTGAAAGGCCGCAAGACCCTCCTCGTTGCGGTTGAGCCAGTAGTTGAGGGCACCGACGTTGTGCTCGCGACGCGCCCTGGCCATCAACAAGATGTTCTGGCGAGCCGGCGAGGCCCCGGCCGCCTCGCCGGACTCCGCGATCTCATTGGCCTGCATCATGAGTTCCAGCGCTTTGTCGAGGTCGCCCTCGTTCTGAGCGATTGCAGCCAGATTGACGAACCGAGCGGCTGCCATGTCCGGCCGCGGCGTGAAGTGCTCGAGATGTGCCTCTGCTTCTCGTGACCACCGCCGGCCCTCCTCGGGGCGACCGAGCGCCGCGCCCTCGACCCAGATCAGTCGAATGGCCGCCGACGCGGCATTGCGATCGTCTCCTGCGGCGGTCGCATACGCATGGGCTTCGACCAGCACCTCGGAGGCTCGCTCAGCGGCACCGGCAGAATCGAGCAGGTTTCCGACCTCGGTCAGCGGCTTCGCCCGAATCGCGGGCGGAACTCGAGGC
>CAYGTG010001289.1:0-2518 GCA_964352485.1 uncultured Nannocystaceae bacterium
CCCCGAATACTACCTGCGTCACGGTTTCGACGCTGTGTTCTCAGGTCAGGCGGAAGGCCTGGTGGGGCCGGTGTGCGACCAATTGATGCGTGGCAAGCGTTTGGCAGCTGTTCCGGGTGTCGCCACGCGGCAGCGTGCTTCGGAAAGCCCTGTTGTGTCGCCGGTGCGATATGATTCACCTGTTAACACGCTCAACTCTAGGTCACCCGGGTTTCTTCGCACTCCAGATCTACGTAGGAGTGTCCAACCGTTGTTTGATGGAGCGAGCATTTCCCGCTACACAGCGAGCTCCGATGGCCCGCTGCCCAGCACGGTGTCCGGTCCAGCAATGTGGTACATGACATCGGTTGGATGTCCGAGAGAGTGCGCCTTCTGCGTCTCAGCCCATACTCCATACATGGCGCACCCACCACTGCGTGCTCGCGAAACGTTGGAGCCTACTTTCCGCAGAATAGGAACGCCATTTTTCTGGCCCGCGACGCCTCGCCTATTCCTCAGTGAGATTGTAGGGGTGCTCTGTAATCCGTAGCAGCATGAGCAAGGTCCCGACGATTGGCGGCGCGGGGTCATGGAAGGTCCGAACGACGTTGCCCTGCTTGTCGATGAGCCTAGTTCGGCGCAGGCCGCTGAAAGCCGTCATGATCCCGTCGCCCGTCGGTGCTTTGCAGGGCCGGTTCTCGTGATAGAGCGGTATCGACTCGATCTTGCGGACCTTCATTGCAAGCCTAGCTTGGCGTTCGATCAGCGCGAAGATCAGCACGGCCAGGAAGTAGACGAACAGCAGCGCGGCAACGCGCTCGGGCTTGTGGAGATACACCGGCGCGACGGACAAGACCGCCTTGAGCTGCTCGTTGCGCTTCTCAAGGAACGGCTGATACTTGTAGGCCGTGAGGACACCGTTGGCGTCCAGCTCCGTCACAGGCTTGTTTGTGACCATCGCGAACAAGCCGTCGCAAAGGGCGTCCCGTCGAATTGCTTCCCCGATCTCCTCCACATGGAAGGCATGCGCGGGCTTCTCCATCTTCCGATACTTGGTGTCCTTGTTCGGACGGCCAGGCCCTTCCTGCTTGAAGGACGCGGTAACGGCCTCGGTGACTTCAACTTTCAGCCAGCGCTTCGCGCCCTCTTCCTGAAGCACGTCCTCGACAGCCTTCTGCGCGGTCTCCAAGGTGCGAAAGCGATGCGCCCCGCTGCGTTGCGCCAAGTTCTTGAGCCTCCTCTTGGCTCGATTGATCCTCTTGGCACGCCGCTTCTCGTCAAGCTCTCGCTTTACCGAGCTGCGGTACCAGATAAGGCGGTAGCCGTCGGAGGTCAGCTCGTCCGGTTCGTGGGCTTCGTAGACCTGATCGGGCTTGTCGGCGCCACGAGGATTCTTCGTTCGTCGAACCTCTACCCACGGTATGGACCCTTCTTGGCAACGGCGCCGGAACGTGTCGTCCTCCAAGCGCGATCTCTGCAGCACGGTCACGAAGAATCCTCCGCCCTCGTCGATGTGCCCCATGTTTTCCCGGGTGCACAGCTTCGAATCGGCGACATAGAGGAAGTCTGGCCTACCGGCGATCTTCTTGAGCAGCTCCCACGTTTCGACGTGGGTCTTGTCGTCGGTCTTGTTGCCGTCATACGTCTTGTAGTGGACCGGCACGGCTCCGTCAGCGCTGATCGTCAAGGAATACACCAACTGCTTAAGGTCCGGTCGGTGGTCCTTGTTGTGACCGAACGTGATCAGCGGCGGGCGTGCCTGCTCTTCGCGATCCCGCTGCCCCTCGTACGCCCCGCTGAACGTCACGGTAGTCGAGTCGTTGTGCAGCTGTGTGAGGTCGATGCCGAAGACCTCGACTGCGTTCAGGACGACCTCTGTCATCAAAGACGCCGCATCGCACTCGTAGAGCCGATCCAAAGCCCGGCCGATCCGGTCGTCGTTCATCAGCTTCGCGGCAACGCCACTCTCCACGCCCAGGCACTCCGGGACATGGCGGTCGATCCAGGCGGGCACGCCGTAGAGCGGGTCGCGAGTCATCAGCACGTTGCACACCATCAGCGACAGGGCGCGGCTGTTGCTGATCGCTGCGCGCCTGCCGAGCTGCTTCTCTGGCACATGCTTGTCGAGCAGCGCATCCAGCTTCAAACGGTCCATGAAGTGACGGATGACCGGGAGCGGGCCTACTTCCAGCGCTTCCATCGACAAATCGGAGAACGGGTCAGGTGTTGCCATGAGACCGTTCTCCGCTTCGCCCCCGCCGCCTGCAAGCGTCGAAAATTCCTGCTGGAGACTTATGACGACTTATGACCGGTCCCTTTTACATAACTTCAGAAAACCTCGACTTATGACGATTCGGATCGACCTAACTTTTTTTTTGCAAATCGTCGAGACGACCTCTTACTGAATTCCGCGGCGGCCCCGGCCGATGTAGCCGCTGGACACACAGCATCCGGCGCCACAACGCGCCACCACCCGCGACAGCGATTCCGCGTCTTCGCACGCGCTCGCTATGCGCTACGCTCCCGTTGTGTCGCCCGA
>CAYGTG010001290.1:0-2518 GCA_964352485.1 uncultured Nannocystaceae bacterium
CCCACCCCGGCTCCGCTCGCCCGCTGGTCGTTTCGGTCGAGCCCGACTCCGAGCTGACCAACCTGCTCGCGCGCAATGCCATCGACAACCCGGACGCGTTCGACGACGCGGTGGCCTACTACCGGGCCGAGTACACCGGCCGGCTCAAGAGCTTCGGTCACAGCACCGCGGCCCGGTCTGCGGAGCGAGCGAACTATGACTTCTCCGCCTTCGCTCGCGAGAACGCGCCGGTCCTCACCGACATCCTCAGCTCGGACCTCTTTGGCAGCATCGCCGCTCCGGCGCAGCTGTGCCAGTCGAACATGGGCGTCCCCGACAACATGCCGGCCATGCAGGCTCGCCTCGCGGCCAGCCTGCTCACCCGCCAGCAAAACGCGGCCCGGTACGTGCTGTGGATCGACGCCGGAATCCAGCCCCGTCCCACCGGCGGGCACGACGTCCACGCCGCCAGCGTCCGCTACAACGCCACCAACTATTCCAACACCTTCTCGGCGTTGCTCGAGCAGATCGTCGACCCGACGAACAGCCGGCCCGGCGACGAGAACCGGATCGACCTCGACCGGCAGATGGTGGTCATCAACACCGAGTTCGGTCGCCAGCCCTTCCAGCAAGGCAACGGCACCGGGACCAACCACCACCCCGGCGGCTACGTCCAGATCTTCATCGGCGGACCGATGTCGCACCCAAGCCTTCCGGGCAACCTGCAGGGGCCCTCGGTCTACGGAGCGATGGCCGAGACCGATGGGTTCGCGACCACCGCGGTCAGCCCCGCACAGAGCCGGATGATGGTGCTCCAGTCGCTGGGCATCTATCCGTTCTCGAGCCAGTCCTACAACGTCTCCGACGGCGGCTACATCGACGAGGTCGTCGCTGCGACCGCGATTCGCGACGAGTTCCTCGGACTGCCAGGAGTTGAGGCATGAGCGTGTTTTCACCAACCCAGGGGCCCACGATGACGACGCACGCACAGACCCTGAGCCGGGTACTCACCGCCGCACTCCTGCTCGCCGCAACCGCCTGCGGGGACGACACCGGCGGCGCCTCGGGCGAGCTGCCCGACACGGACTCCGGCTTCACCGGCGGCTCGAGCGAGTCCGATCCCTCAAGCAACCCAACCGGCGGCCCCACCAGCAACAGCGGCACCGATGGCGACAACCCCGGCACCGACGACGGAGAGCCCATGGGCCCCGGCGAAGAGGCCGAGCTGTGCGATGCCGGCGATGAAGCCTTCGTCAAACGCCTCATCCCGCTGGTGCACGGGCGCAAGCCCGACTCCATCCGCGAGGTTCGCCTTCTGGTCAGCATGATCGAGCAGATCGACATGCAGGGCGACGATGGCCGCCGTGCCGTCACGCTCGGACTGCTCCGCGGTGACGCTTACCTGAACCGCTACAAGGACTACATGTTCGAGGAGCTGCGGGTAAACCTCGCGGGCGACCGACGCAACGAGACCTGCTACGACCTCGTCGGCGAGGAAGCCAACAGCGCCGAGCTCGCCCGCTTCATCCGAGACAACCCGGTCACAGCGCAATACGGCGGGGATACGTTCTGGATGCCCGACGTCACCTTCAGCGCACTGCGGCTCGACGACATGTCGCCGCTGCTTCGGGCCGAGACCTTTGCACGCCTGTCCGCACCCTTCATCGCGGGCAACGTCACCGACCCCGAGCTCGAGGAGATGCGGGTGTCCCACTACGGCCGTCTGTTCGAGGCGACGATGATGGGGCGGACGACCGACTGCATGGAGTGTCACCGGGCGGAAGATGCCGTCACCGACAGCGCAATCGCGGCCTTCGATCGCCACCACCCGGTGGCCGGATACCTCGAACTCGGAGCCTACGGTCCCGACGCTGCCGAAGCCTCGCAACAGCGCTCCTACGCGATCTTCCGCTACGACGGCTTCGCCGAAGGGCAGGTCGACACGCTCATCAACGGCGGGCCCTCGGGAGGCAACATCACCCCCTTCGGCATCGGCTTCTCGTGCGGCGCGGTCGACCTCACCCCACAGGACTCGACCCTGGGCTGGGACGGCTTCCTCTTTGGCGACCACGGGCCCGACGACACGCTGGTCAACCTCGATGCGGACATGCGTGCCGGCTTCGACACCCTCCGCGACGGCGACGGGCTGCAGATCGCCAACGACAACAGCGTCGAGTCCGCTCCGGCGGGGGCGTACTTGATGTCGATGCACATGGCGAACCGCATGTGGACCCACGCAATGGGCTTCCCGCTGCAGGTCGCCAACGGCTTCCCGCGCAACGATCAGCAGCGCGACATCCTGCAGGGACTCACCGACAGCTTCGTCGCCAACGAGTTCTCGCTGCGCCACCTCATCGCGGACATCGCGACCCACCCCTACTTCAACCAGTCCCCGCCGGACACGTGCGGGGCCTCGTCGCCCTACCACCTTCCGCCGGTCTTCGACCCCTTCTCCCGCGAGGCGAACGACCCCTCCATGAGGGGCAACGGCGTGGGTGCCACCGTGCATCGTTTCGGTGCCCGCGTGCTGCTCGACTCG
>CAYGTG010001291.1:0-2515 GCA_964352485.1 uncultured Nannocystaceae bacterium
TCGGGGCGACCTATGCCCAGATGAGCCCGCACACTTTCCTGGCCCGGCTGTGTGCGCTCGTGCCTCCGCCCAGGGCGCACACGGTTCTGTACTACGGGGTCTTGTCGGCCCACCACGGCCTGCGTTCGGCTGTCGTGCCTCGGGCTGAGGAACCTGCGCTCGAGCCCAAGCAGCTCGCGCTGTTTGTCCCTCGCGGACACCTCGTACTCCCGGCCACCCCAATCTCGCTCGAGGCTCAGCTGCGTGATGCTGCTCCTTCTCGGCTCTCCTGGATGACCCTGCTGGCCCGTTAAACGCCGGCGGTGGCTGCCCGCTACGTGCCAGAAGCCGAGCAGGCGTTCGAGCGACTCGGCTGGCGCATGTTGACGGACATCGACCGCGTCTACGTCAACGACGCAGCTCGGCGCGACCTCGGCTGGGCGCCGCGTCACGACGTCTCCAGCGTGCTCCATCGCGTCTCGAGCGGTGGAGAGCTCTCCAGCGAGCTCGCGCGAGTCGTTGGCATCAAGGGCTATCACGAGCAAGTGTTCGAAGACGGCCCCTACCCCGTCGAGCGTTGAGGCGATCGAGTGTATCCTCGCTCCTCGATGTCCTACGACCTCATGTTCAGCTCCGAAGGGCTCCCGTCCTTGGACGAGGTGCGCGCCTATTTCTCGGGCCGCCCGCACTACGAGGTGAGCGAGAGCCAGGCCTGGTACGAGAACCCAACGACGGGCGTCTCCTTCTCGTTCGGCCTTCACCACGGCGAGGGGAGATTGGAGCTTTCGTTCAACCTCAACTACAGCCGGCCGTCGTTCTTCGGGCTGGAGGCCGAGCCCGAGGTCGCGACGTTCATCGCCCGGTTCGGCCTGAGCGTCGAGGATCCGCAGGCCGACGGGATGGGCTCGAGCCCGTATTCGCGCGAGGGCTTCCTGCGGGGGTGGAACGCGGGCAATCGCTTCGGTGTGCACGTCGCAAAGAGCGAGGGCGTCGGTCTGTTGTCGCTGCCCGAGGCGGTGAACACCGGCATTTGGCGCTGGAACCAGGTGCGAGAGTCCTACCTCGATCGGCTCGGCAGCGTGGAGATGCTCCCGACGTTCGTGCCGACGGTCACCATGCTCATGGCCGAACACGAGCCCGAGCACGTCACCCGCGTCGTCGTGTGGGGCCAGGCGATGGCATTCATGCTGCCCGAGGTCGATCGCATCATCCTGATGCAGGCAGACAAGTCGATGCTTTGGATTCCCTACGCCGAGCTCGCGCCCCACCTCGAGTCCCGGCCCCTGCGCCCGGCGAGCTACACGTTCGAGCTCGGCGGCACGACGTTTCAACCGGGGCTCGCCCACCGCGTGATCGAAGACAACCTGACCGAAGGACCGATCTTTGAGCTGCTCATCCGCGGTGGCGAACCCCTGCCCAAGCTCTCGCGGATCGCTCCGGGCCAGATCGTCGACGCCGAGCTGCTGGGATGAATCAGGGGGCTGCTTCGAGCGACGCAAACTTCTGCGGCGTTGCGGGTAGAACTACGGCGCCACGAATCCCGCGCGCTCGATCGCGTCTCGAGCCCCGGCGGCGACGTCCGGGTCGGCTGTTGGCGGGCACTGAAAAACGTCGAAAAATCGACAGATGGACCGGCGGCATCAGTCGTTGCTCGGCACGGTTTCGCCGATGCTCGTGCGCGGCTTCGGTATGCAGCTGCACGCCGCGGTCACCGTGGACGGCCGAGACCGCAAGCGCCTCGAGCGAGTGTGCCGTTATCTCCTCCGGCCGCCGTTTGCCCTCGACGCCGTGCAGCGCACCCCCGACGGACAAGTTCGGGTGCACTTCAAGAAACCCAACCGCTTCGGGGCGACCTATGCCCAGATGAGCCCGCACACTTTCCTGGCCCGGCTGTGTGCGCTCGTGCCTCCGCCCAGGGCGCACACGGTTCTGTACTACGGGGTCTTGTCGGCCCACCACGGCCTGCGTTCGGCTGTCGTGCCTCGGGCTGAGGAACCTGCGCTCGAGCCCAAGCAGCTCGCGCTGTTTGTCCCTCGCGGACACCTCGTACTCCCGGCCACCCCAATCTCGCTCGAGGCTCAGCTGCGTGATGCTGCTCCTTCTCGGCTCTCCTGGATGACCCTGCTGGCCCGCGTCTTTCGCATCGACATCTCCGTGTGCGCCCGGTGTGGCGGGCCCATAAGGGTGACTCGCTTCGTCAGCACGCCCGAGGACATCGCCGCCGAGCTTCACGGTGCTCGGCCGCCGCCGCGTCGGCCTCCGACCGGACAACTCGCGCTGTTCTCGGCTGTGCGCTGAGTGCTCTCGGGGGTGCTTGAGGATGGGCACCGGTTCGCACGGCGCTCGTCTGGGCGTGGCTGGGTTTTGGCCCCGGTGGCTCGGCGGTCCGCTTCCGGCCCGCTTTTCGCCCCCTGTGCCTCCGCTCTCCCAGGCTCAGCCCCACTTCACACCCGGCTGCAGGTCCTCGTCGGCGGCGAGACGGAGCACCAACGCATCGCCCTGCATGGGGCATCGTGGGCGCCCAACGGTCCGGGCC
>CAYGTG010001292.1:0-2515 GCA_964352485.1 uncultured Nannocystaceae bacterium
GGGGCGGGCTGTTCCGCGCACCCAGCTTTTGCAAGGCATGGGCCAGGACCCGTGGGCTCCCGATTCTGGTCCGTGGCTGGCCGGCACACATCCGCACCGGTCCCGCCTGGTGGCCTGCGAACCCCACAACCGGACCGCTGGCTCTGCGCGTCCGCCGGGAAAAGAAAACCAGCGGCCCTGAGCAGGGACGCCGGTGAACTGTCGCAGCGTCAAAGCGACGAAGGGCGTCGCGTGCTGCGTATCCCGTTGCCGGCCGCAACCCAACCGCGACTCACGAGGCGCCAGCTTTCCGCTTCCGCTTCCGAAGTTTCTCAACGAGCGTGGTCCGGTTCATCCCTAAGAGGATGGAGGCCTGGTTCTTGTTGCCGCCGGTTCGCTCCAGCGCCTGCTGAATGAGGCTCATCTCAAACGTCTCCACCGCTTCGCGAAGGTTCAGTCCTTCCTCCGGGAGCAGGAATCCGTCGGGCGATGTCACCACGCGCCGGGCCACCATGGACTCGGACGGATCGGGCACCATGGCGTACTCCCCACTTTGGGCCGCCAAGGGCTGCGGGTCGTCCTGAGCCGGGGCTGACAGCGGGAAAGACAGGACGCTGCGTGCAGCCGAGGGCGTGGGTCTTTCGCTCAGCGGCGGGGGAGGCGTCTGTGGGCGATTGGCGCCCGCGCGGACCTTGGGCGGCAGGTCGGCGACATCGAGGGTGCCGGTCCCTTGGTGAAGCAGGACCATGCGTTCGATGGTGTTCTCCAGCTCCCGCACGTTGCCGGGCCATGCGTAGGACTCCATCAGCGACAGAGCGCGCTCACTGATCTCGTCGACGCGCCGCGGTCGCTTGGGCGCATCGCGGTCGAGGAAGTAGCGGACCAACAAAGGGATGTCGGTCGATCGCTCCCGCAGCGGGGGAAGATGGATGGGGATCAGGTTCAGCCGATAAAAGAGGTCCTCGCGGAACGAGCCCTCGGACGACATCTGCTCGAGGTTCTTGTTCGTTGCGGCCAGGATCCGGACATCGCATTTGCGGGGGCGGGTCTCGCCGACCGGTACGAACTCCTGCTCTTGAAGCACGCGCAAGAACTTCACCTGAACCGACAGCGACATCTCACCGATCTCATCGAGGAAGAGGGTGCCTCCGTCAGCGACCGCGAATCTCCCTTCGCGCGCCTGGGTGGCGCCCGAGAACGCTCCTTTGGCGTGGCCAAAGAGCTCACTCTCGATCAGTGTCTCGGGGATGGCGCCACAGTTCACCGGAACGAACGGGTTCTTCGCGCGCCCGGAGGCGTGGTGGATCGCGCGTGCGATGAGCTCCTTGCCGGTCCCGGACTCGCCGGTGATGAGGACCGTGCAGTCGGTCCCCGAGATGCGCTCCAACACGAGGAAGATCTCAAGCAGGTTCGTGTGGTCGCCGATGAGCCCTGGGGCGTGTGCGTCTCTCCACAGGGCTCGTGGGTCAGGTCCTGACGCCGCGCCGCCTCGTCCGGTCCCAAGCACGCGGGTCACGGTGTCGTGCAGCTGCTCGAGTTCGAAAGGCTTGACCAAGAAATCCTTGGCGCCCAGGCGAATGGCGTCGACGGCATGAGAGATCGTGCCTTCCGCCGACATCATGATCGTCGGAGCGGTGTGTCCCTGCTTGCGCGCGCGCTTGAGCACCTCCATCCCATCGAGGTCATCCATGCGCAGGTCGAGAAGCACGACGTCGAACTCGTGCTGGCTCAATTGCTCGAGCGCCTCGGTGCCTCCGCCTGCGCCGACGCATTGGCACCCCACGGCGGTCAGATAGTTCTGCAATAGCGTCCGATGGGGCTCATGGTCGTCCACGATCAGGACGGAACTCCCCGGAAGGATCGAATCATCGGCCGCAATCACAGTCCGATCATTCGACGCTGGACCACTGGGGTCAATCCTCTGACGCCCAGTCCTGCGTCCCGTTTCGGTTCGTTCTGTGGCCTTCGGCCGACGGTGGGTGTGTGCATGTGGTCCTGCGCGGGTGGACATGGAGTGCTCGAGCGTGGCCGAGGTCGGGACACCCCAGCGCCTCAACCGAACGTTCGGCCTGCCGATACACGGAGTCGAAGGCCGCTCCATGAACGACGTCAGTCCCGCCCACACCCCAATCTTGCTGGTCGATCCCTCCCCAGGGTCCGTAGAGGGCCTTCGTGCGGACGGCGCGGCGCTCCCCGAACCGCTCGCGATCGAGGTCGTCGCCGGCGTCGAGCAGGCCATCGCGGTCTTCGAGGCAGGAGGAGCGCTCGATGCCGTCGTCGTCAACCTCGAGCTCGGCTCAGATGCCGCGACCGAGCTTGTGGCGGAGATTGAGACTCGGTTTCCAGGGCTACCGGTCGTTGCGTACGCTGAACGCCTCGATGACGAGCGCGTGGCCACCGCCTGCCACTTGGGTGCCGCCGGCTTGCTCGCCCTCCCCTTCGGGGCCAAAGAACTCCAGGAGCTGCTCCGTCAGCCGGCGCCCGACGCCGGGTTCTCGGGGACCACGACGGGTGTCCCCACGCCGATGCTCCTGAC
>CAYGTG010001293.1:0-2514 GCA_964352485.1 uncultured Nannocystaceae bacterium
ACTCGATCGTGGTGCTCGAGAGCATCTACCGACGCCGCGAGGATCGGGGAGAGGCCGCAGCCAAGGCGGCGAGCGAAGGGGCGCGCGAGGTCGCGGGCGCAATCACGGCCAGCACCATCACCACCTTGGTCATCTTCTTGCCGCTGCTCTTTGTGCGCGGTGTCGTCGGCGCGCTGTTCTCGGATCTCGCGGTGGTGGTCGCGTTTTCGCTGGGGTGTTCGTTGATCGTCTCGCTCACCTTGGTCCCGATGCTCGCCGCACGCCTGCTGGCCGGCAGCCCGCGGGCGCGCGGGCGCATCGCGGCGAGGGCCGAGGCGGCGCAGGACCGGCTGGAACGCGGATATCTCTGCGTCGTCCGGGGCGCGCTGCGACATCGCGGCGCCACGCTGACGATGGCCGCGGTCGCCGTCGCGGCGAGCGCCTTGTTGTTCGGCGCGCTGGGCACCGAGTTCCTCCCGCCCTCGGACGAGGGCGAGGTTCGCGTCAGCGGCGAGATGCCGGTGGGCACTCGGTTGGACCTGCTCGACCGGCAGATGATGCGGCTCGAAGCCGAGGTCTACCCGCGCGTCCCCGGTCTCGAGGCTTCGGTCGTGAGCGTGGGAGGATCGGGCCGCAACCCGGCGGATGCCTACGCCGGGGAGATCCGGCTCACGCTCACGTCGGCCACCGAGCGGGAGGCGTCGAATACCGAGATCGCCGCGGAGCTTCGGCGGGCCGTGTCCTCGGCGGTGCCCGGGCTGACGGTCCGCACCCGGGCTCCGCAGGGGCAGTTTCTCCTCGAGCGCGTGCTCGGCCAAGACGACGGCCTGGAGATCGAGGTCCGCGGGTGGTCGCTCGAGGTGCTGGGCAGGCTCGCGACCGCGGCCGTGGCCGAGATCCGCAAGATCCCCGGCGTCACCGATGTCGATGTCGACCTCGATCCGGGTGTGCCCACCGCGGAACTCAATGTCGATCGCGACGGCGCTGCCGCGTTGGGCCTGAGCCCCCGCGATGTCGCGCAAGCGCTGCAAATCGCGGTGTCGGGCGCGGACGCGGGGGACTTCCGCGACCGCGGCAACGCGTACCGCATCTTGGTGCAGCTCGCCGACGTCGATCACGTCACGCTGGACGAAGTGCTGGACCTCAGAGTGTCCGCGCCCGACGGATCGGCCGTCGCCCTGCGCACCGTCGTGAAGACCACGCCCACGCTTGGGCCGATCGTGATCAGCCGCCGTGCGCAGCAGCGAGCGGTCACGATCAAGGCGGGCGTGGCCGGCCGGGACATGGGCTCGGTGGCCGCCGAGACCCAGGCGGCGCTGAAGACTCTGCAGCGACCCGACGGCTACACGTTCCGGCTCGGTGGCGCGTACGAGCAGCAGCAGGACGCGTTCGAGGAGCTGTGGGTTTCGTTGCTGCTCTCGCTCGCGCTGGTCTACATGGTGCTCGCGGCGCAGTACGAGTCCCTCACCGACCCACTGATCGTGATGCTTTCGGTGCCGGTCGCGGCGATTGGGGTGTTCGGGGTGCTGTGGGCCACCGACACCACGCTCAACGTGCAGTCCTACATCGGTTGCATCATGCTCGGCGGGATCGTGGTCAACAACGCGATCCTGTTGGTCGAGCGGGCGCGAAGTCTGCAAGCCGAAGGGGTGTCGCGGACCCGGGCGGCCCTCGAGGCGGGTCGGCTTCGGCTGCGGCCGATCCTCATGACCACCCTGACCACGGTCATCGCTCTGTTCCCGCTCGCGCTGGGGGTCGGGGAGGGGGCGGATGCGCAGGCGCCGATGGCCCGCGCGGTCCTCGGCGGGCTTGCGGCCTCGACGATCATCACCTTGGTCCTCATCCCAACGGTGCTCGGCGGGCCGACGGTGCTCGGCGGGCCGACGGTGCTCGGCGGGCTGGGTCGAGCCCGCCGCCGCGGCTGAGCCGGTCAAGCCTCAAAGCACGAGGCTGGCGCGTGGATTGGCGCTGGCCTGCAGCTCGGTGAGCAGCTCCAAGAGGCGTTCGTCGCCGGGTTCGGGAAGTCGCACGTCGAGCGTCACCATGAGGTCGCCGGCGGGCTTGTCGCCCGCTGGCCGAACTCCACGTCCGCGCAGTCGCAGCGTTTGCCCACTTTGCGATCCCGGCGAGAGCTTGATGGTGACGGTGCCCCACGGCGTCGGCACATCGACCGGGCCGCCTCGATAAGCCTCGAGCGCGGTGACCGGCAGCCGCAGACGCAGGTCGTCACCCTCGCGCTCGAGCAGCTTGTGACTGCCAACCCGCACGGTGAGCATGATGTCTCCCGGAGGCGAGCCCGCGCCCCCCTTGCCGCGCAGGCGGAGCTTTCCGCCGTCCTTCATTCCGGCCGGGACCTTGACGTCGAGGGTGCTGGTCCCGCCATCGGCGGAGTCGAGACGAAGAGGCACGGTGGTGCCCACGAGCGCGTCGTTGAAGCCGACCGCGATCTCGCCGCTGATGTCCGCGCCGCGTCGAGCCCGAGGCTGCGGACTGCCGCCGGCGCGAACCCGCCCCCCCCCGAACAACCGCGAGAGC
>CAYGTG010001294.1:0-2511 GCA_964352485.1 uncultured Nannocystaceae bacterium
CTTGCCGCCCTCACCTGCCGCCCGCCCTACTCCTACATCCCGGCTCTTTCCCACTTCATTTCGCGGGCTGCATCCGTCGCGCTCGACCACACCCGAGCGGCGACGCCGAGTGGTCGCGCCGTGATCCTGGGCATCGTCGAGCCACGCACGCCCCCGCCCGAGGCCGCCGTGCGGCGTGAGATCGCCGAAGGGTTGGCACGCAGCGGCGACTTCGTGTTCGCCTGAGCGCTCATCTTCGAAGGCGCCGGATCTCAAGCGTCGATGGTCCGGATGGTCGCCGCCGGCATGTCCTTGATCCGCTCGTTCCCGTTTCCCCACCGCGTCTTCGGGTGCCTCGCCGATGGCGTGCAGTGGCTGGAGCAGGCAAGCGTAGACGAACCGGTCTCTCTTCGCGCGGAGCGGCTCGAGGCGTTGATGGCCGAGCTCCGTGGCGCATCGACGTCGCGGACCGCAGGACAGCCCAACCGACGCTGAAGGGTCGGCGGGATTACAGAGCCTCCACGGGTCCGAGCCTACTCGCCGGTGGTCGGGACGCCGTATTCGGGCTCGCCGATGCCCGTCGACGACCCGCCGCTCGAGCCGCTGGTCGCATCGCCGGTGGAGCTGCCACCCGTGGAGCCGTTACCGGTAGAGCTGCCTGCGTCGCCGGTGGATGACTCCGAGCCGGGGTCGTCGGTCGTCGAGCCCCAGCCTGCGGTCGCGGGCCCGCCGTAGTCGGGCTCGCCACCCCCGTTGGTGGAGGGGTCGGGCTCGTTGGTGGTGCTCAAGCTGGCCTCGCCTCCGGAGGTGCCGTCCATGGCCGCGGATGCGCTGCCAATCGAGTCATCACCGTCGTCTTCGGCCGGGCACGCCGTGAGCGCGAGGCCCATCAGCACCGCGCCCGTCGTGCGGACGACCGCTCCCCGATCGTTTCGCAGCCGGCTGTTGCACTGCGGACACGTCCGCTCCGTGCCGCGGACGTGAACACTGCACGAAGGACAAGC
Organism: uncultured Nannocystaceae bacterium; assembly: GCA_964352485.1. Taxonomy (GTDB): domain Bacteria; phylum Myxococcota_A; class Polyangia; order Nannocystales; family Nannocystaceae; genus CAJXVA01. The sequence goes on from CAYGTG010001294.1 coordinate 984, forward strand.
GAGCAAGATCATGTGGCGAGAATACCTCGCCATGTGACGAATTGCGAAGCGCCGCCGGCTCGATCGAGCTGGAGAGCTCGGGCGCGCTAAAGCTCCGGAGCACGCTGCTCGGACGAATGTCGCGCACGACGACTGCACGACCATCACGACCTCGGCGTCAGGCCCGACGCTTCAGCCAGGCTTCGACGTCGTCGCGATCCAGCGCACGCAGCTGCGCCTCGAGCGTCTGGCCATTCATCGGCTCGACGTTCGAAAGTGAGACGCCGGCGGCGAGCAGAGCGTCGAGCGCGTCGATCAGCTCGGGCTCATGGCCGATGTACCGGATGATGTGGCCCCAGGGCACCTGACTCCCGGAGGGTGCCTGCACACGAGCGCCAGCCGCCACGAGGCGTCGAATGGTCGTGCCGCTGCGGGCCCAGTACAGGGCGGGGTCGAAGCTACGGCCAGTCCCCGACCCTGCAGGCCAGTCCCACCGGCGGTCTGATCCTGCGCTCGCACAACAGCAGCGTGGGTCGCTCACGCTGGCACCGAAGCGTCGACCTGCGGTGGAAGGATGATGGGCTGCGAGTGCTCCGTGAGCGCTTCGTCGCCTACGACGCTGTGGACGCCGAGGTGGACACAGACTGCAGCGTGGACCTCACCGGTGCCGACGTCGCGCTGCGGCAGTGGAGCTACGAACGTCCACCCTGCACCTGAGCGCGAGCCCGGCACAAGCGGCGCACAGGCCGACACGCCCGCGCCCGTGAGCTGCAGCCCTGCGCTCCCCGATCCATACCCTCAACTGGGCACGCAGCGTCCGTCGTCGCTGCAAAGCCCGCTGAACTCGAGCGGGTCGCACGTGAATCCAGCCGGACACGGCGCGCTGTCGTTGCAGAAGTTTCGGCATGCGCCCGACACACAGTCGAGTCCAAAGTCGCAGTCGTACACACCGGAGCACGACTCCCGCTCGGATGCGCCACCACCGGGCCAGCAGATGAAGTAGCCGATCGAGTACGCGTGGCAGTTCTCGCCGGCCGCGCATCCTGGGCCGAAGACGGGGTGACACTCGGAGCTGGCGGTCCCGCACGTGCCATCACATGCAAAGCCCGCGTAGCACTCGAGCTCCACCGCGACGTAGTCGACGGCCGTCGACCCTCCTTGATCGAAGAAAGTGACGCGTAGCGTTCGCTCCACGGGCGTCGATCCGTCCTCGGGGTCGAGCGCGAACAGGTCGTGGAACGGCACGGAGACCTGGTAGGCGCCCTCCTCTGCCCCGCTGGAGAAGGTGCCGAGCAAGACGTCACCGTCCTCGTCCTGGCGGCAGCGATTCGAACGAGCGGAGCGTTGGACATTTGGCAGCCTCGGACGCGCGCGCTCCGAGATGTCGCGGACGTGGTCGCCTCGAACGAGCACCCTGCAGGTGAGCCAGTTCACGCACCGCGACCCGCTGCCCAGGATCGCCTGTGAGACGATCGCGGCATGAGGCACTGGGCATCGTCGCTCGCCGTCGCTTGCCTCCTGCTGGGCTGCACCAAGACCGGGTCCGAGC
>CAYGTG010001295.1:0-2509 GCA_964352485.1 uncultured Nannocystaceae bacterium
GGCTCCTCGCCGCGGTCGAGCATCCTGCGGTGGTCGCGGTCTACGACGTTGGGCGGCACGCGGGTCGGTCCTATCTGGTGATGCCCCGCCTGCCTGGTCAGACGCTTCGGGACTGGCTACAGACACCGCGAAGCCGCGAGGACATCCTGGCGATGTTCGAGGCGATCGGGGCAGGTCTTGCGGCCGCGCATGCGCAGGGCGTTCTGCATTGCGACTTCAAGCCCGACAACGTGTTGCTCGACCTCGATGGTCGGCCCAAGGTTGCCGACTTCGGCCTGGCCCGGCTCGACGTTCCCGAGACGGTGAAGGGTGCCGAACAGGGTCGTCAAGGGTGTGCGTCCGGTACGCCCGCCTATCTGGCGCCCGAGCTTCATCACGGGGATTCACCTTCCGTCGGCTCTGAGATCTATGCATTTCACGTCGCGCTGTTCGAAGCGTTGATGGGCAAGCGCCCGTTCCATGGGCGGGACCTGCTCAGCGCCAAGCATCGCGGGGTGGACCGCGGCGAGCTCTCTACGCTTCCGCGCGCGCTTCGGGCTCGGCTGGTGAAGGCACTCGATCCCGACCCCAACGTCCGCCCTAAGACGTTTGGCCCGTTGTTGACGTCATCGCGAACGCTCGGCGCGTGGGCCCTGCCGCTTCTGGTCGGGGCGTTCGCAGGGATTGGGGTTGCGGTGGCGGGGCCAGCTTCGCTCCGTCCGACCTGCGCTCAGAGAGCCGAGCGCGTCATCGATGAGCCCGCGCGCTGGGGTGGCGTGCCCGACAACGCAGCCGCCGCAGCCACCGTCGAGCTCGTGCATCGGGCGCTGGAGGGGTGGCGCGGTCAGTGGCGCGATGCCTATCAGCTCAGCTGTGACGCCGGCGACGATGCGCGGACGGAATGCCTGGCCAAGGTTCGAATCGCCGGGGAGGCGTGGATGCGGCCTCCCACGACCTTGGAGGCTGAACTCCCACGAACGACCCGCTGGTCGGGACGTCTCGCGTCCCTGCCGGACGTCACAGCGTGCGACGAGCTGGGCACCCGCGCTGATTCTGCCTTTGCGGCGGATCTGGCCGAGATCCGGTTCTCGCTCGACCGTGGGCACACCCGTGAGGGCATCGCGCTCGCGCTCGCATTGTCGGATCGTGCTGCCGAGCGAGGCGATGCGGACACTCGGTTCGCGGCGCAGATCTTGGCCGCGGACGGCCTGAGCGACCTTCGCGAGTTTGATCGCTCCGAGGCCCTGCTCCGCGACGTGATCGCAGCCGCGGAATCCACCGGCCGATGGCAGGCCGCGAGCGAAGCGAGTATCGGGCTGATTTGGACGGTCGGGGTTGGCCACACGGACCTCGAAGAGGCGCGGGTGCTGGCCAAGCGCGCCGAAGCCTATGCGATTCGGGCGAACGACGATGTTCGGCTTCGGGTGGGCGCGCTCACCATGCTGTCCGCGGCTCTGGAGACGCGAGGTGAGTTCCTCGAAGCCGCAGCGATCGTCGAGGACGCCCTGGCAATCGTGCGGCAACATCCCGCGGCGCCGCGGCTGGACCACGGCCGAGCCGTCCTGGTGGCACGCCGTGTGTCCCTCGCCGCCAAGCGCAACGATCTCCGCACCGTGTTGGACTCGGCGGACGCGATCGCGAGCCTGGAGGAGAAGGAGGGCCCGTTCTCCGGGCCGGTGCTCACCTCGCGGGCAGCCTTGGCCCACGCTCAGGGACTCGCGGGCCAGTTCGACGCCTCGGTTGCGGGGTTCGACACGATAGCGGGTCGCTATGCGCAGATGGGGGAGGGCATGGCGTTCTGGGTGCACCAGTTCGCGGTCAATGCCGCGGTCATGGAGATTCGGGCGCAGCGACCCGAGCCGGCGCAGGCCCGGCTGGAGGTGGCCTGCCCGGCCATGGCGTTGCTCAAGTCCGACACGCAGACCAACGTGCTGCTGTGCTCACTCGCCCTGATGCGCGCTCAGGCGCTCCGCGGCGCACCGATCGAACTGGACGTCGTCCTCGAGACCCTTGGGACCATCGAGGCTCGCTACGATCCGACGCGCGAAGTCGTCCAGCAGGCGCGGGTCGCCGCAGCCGAGATCGCGGTCACGGTGCAGGCGATCGAAGAGGCGCCGGAGCTGCTTGCGGCCACGGTCACGACTCCATCGCTCGAGGCCGAGCTGGCGTGGCTACGGGCGCGGGCCGAGCAGGACCCGGCCCGGGCGGTCGCAAAGTTCGAGACCGTCTGCGCGCTCGCCTCGCCCACGCTGCGCCCCGACCTGTGTCTGCGGGCCCTCGAAGAGCTTGGAACGCGCTCGCTCACCATCGACGCCGAGGCGCGCAAGCGGGCGTTTCTGGCCCGCTAGTACCGCAGATCTGAAGTCCGTTCCGGGTTTCGGCAGAGGGATTCGCAGCTAGAGAGCGAAGCGTCCCGAAGGGATGCGTAGCGGGAGAATAGAAGGTACCGAACGCAGACCTCGGTGACCGAGGGGTTCGGAGCGACCCCACACCCCGAAGGGGGTCGCGCAGAAACCCGGCACGGACTTTG
>CAYGTG010001296.1:0-2506 GCA_964352485.1 uncultured Nannocystaceae bacterium
TTTTCCCACTTCATTTCACTTAAACGCGTCTGCGAGCGCGAACGAAGGACCGAGCGTGGGCCCGTCAAGCTCGACCCGGAACACCAAGTTGGCTTCCTGCAACCAGACCTGCGTCCCTGCGAAGCTCAAGACCTTGCCCTGCCGGAGCGCTGCACGAAATGAACGAACTTGAACGGCAGGAACATCCCCTGGCAGGAGCGAACCGTCTACCGTCGCCCGGCTGAGGCTACCAGCGGGCGCGGAGCTCGAGCGACGGGACGACGTAGCGAAAGCCCTGCGGGGTGCAACCTGCGATGCCTTGCGCTTGCATGGTTTCCATCATGGCCTCGGTCATCGGAGTTTGTGCATCGGGTGTTCCGCCGAGGCCGCCGAGGCCGCCGCCGCCGGTGTCGGGCGTGCACGCGAAGATCTCTCGGGAGTAGGTGCCGTTGGCAACGTCGAGCGTCAGCTGAAGCTGCCAGTCGGGCCACACCCATGACTTGGACACCTGCAGGTCGAGCTGGAAGAAGGCGGGCAGCCGCGCGTTGTTGCGGTTGGTTCGCAGCGCGTCGGACTGCGTCTGGTTCGGACCAGGTGACGTCCACGGGCGACCGGTGTGGTAGTGGACGCGCCCGCCGAATCGCCAGTACCGCGGCAGTTCGTAGCCGAGCACCGTGTTGATGATGTGGCGCTGGTCCCAGTTCGAAGGGGCCGAGCCGCCGATGGCAAAATCCCGAGTCGAGCGCGACAGCGTGTACGAGAGCCAGCCGAACATACGCTGCCCCGGTTCGAGCTTCAGCAGCGTCTCCAAGCCGTAGGTCCACCCACTGACCTGACTGATGACGTCCTCGAGCTCCTCGACCTCGAACTCGGTGTCGCCGATCTCGTAGTCCTGCAGATTCGTCAGCCGCCCGAGGTAGGCGACCTGCTCCAACCGCAGAATGCTGGGGACCACCTGCCACTCGTAGCCAAACGACCCTTGCAGATTGCGTTGTAGTCCGCGCTCGAAGCCGAAGCTCTCAATGCCCGGGATCGGAATCGGTGCACTCGGAGGCTGGTGGTAGACGCCGAGGCGTTTAAGCGAAACGAAGTGGGAAAAAGCCGATGCGAAGGAGTACGGTCTCTCGCCGCCGAGGGCGGTGCTCGGGCAGCCGGCTTCGCTCCGCCACGGTTTGCCCCCATCCAGACCCGGCCGCTGGCGATGAGGGGCGAAAAGCGGGCCCGAAGCGAGCGCGGCCCGAAATCCGGCCACGCCGAGACGAGCCCCGCACGAAGCGGCGCCCATCCACAACGACAGCCCAGAGCCCTCAGGACGTGGCCGAGAACAGCTGGAGCTGTCCGGACACCGGCCGACGCGGCGGTGGCCGAGCACCGTGAAGCTCGGCGGCGATGTCCTGCGGAGTGGTGACGGCTCGAGTGACCCGCAGCGGCCCGCGACAGCGGGAGCACACGGAAATGTCGATGCGAAACACCCGGGCCAGCAGCGTCATCCAGGGCAGCAGAGGGCTATGCTTCGTCTCCGCAGTAGGGCAGCGAGAACGTCCCCGCAGCCTCGATCGTTTCCGACATCAGGCCGGTCTCTCCCGGCCTTGAGAAGAACTCTGTGTTCGAAAGCTCGAACGAACCGCTGATCTCGGTTCCGATCGGCAGCTCGCTCTCTACCGTGAGCCCTTCGAGGACGAGCGGGCAGTCGACCACGATGCTCAAGGAGCGGTCGTCACCGTTCGACACAGGTATGCCAGTCGTCGACACCGCATTCCCATCCGACTGAAGGCGCACGATCCCGCCCTCCGGATCGGAGGTCGCCTCGCTGTCAAGGTCGAGCGTGACGACCCAATGATCGCCATCGGGGATAGGCGTGAGGGGACTACCCGCGCAGGGAGGCAGCTCCAGGCTGCTGAGCGCGACGCGGAGCGTTCCATCGGAGCCCCGAAAGGCGCGCCCGCTGGTGAACGCAGCGCCGCCGAACGTCCCCTCGACTTCCGCGATGGACGCGGAACCCGAAACGTCTTCGGCGTCGATGACGGGGCAGAGCTGCTCACCGGAGGCCGATGAGTCATCCGACCCTCCCGGTCCCGAGGTGGTTGGGAGCGCTTCGTCTCCAGACGACTCCTCGCACCCGAAAACTAGGAGCCCGGCGACGACGATGGTGGTGCACCGCATACGAGCACGCCTAGCATGGTTTCATCCCCTCGTTCGCCGTACTCGCTGTTGTGTGAAGTGTAGCGCCGAGATCCGGGGCATTAAGGGTTCCAGGCCTTTTCGTGTCGGAATATACGCTAAGGCTCGGCGGCAACCGGGGCGAACCGCCGCTCGGGGCCACCTTCGCCCAGATGACCCCCGACACCTTTCTCGCTCGGCTGTGTGCGCTCGTCCCTCCGCCCCGGGCGCATACCGTTCTGTATTACGGCGTGCTCTCGGCCCACCACGCCCTGCGCTCCGCCGTCGTGTCGCGCACTGACGAGCCCGACTCCGAGCCCAAGCAGCTCTCCCTCTTCATCCCTCGCGGCCAGCTCGAGCTGTCCGC
>CAYGTG010001297.1:0-2500 GCA_964352485.1 uncultured Nannocystaceae bacterium
ACATCTTGTTCATCGGAGCATAGAGCGAATTTGGGATATGATGCGCCATAAAGGCAGAGCGATCGAGTCGTGTATCCACGATAAGCACATCGCGCCGGCTTGCCATATCTGCCAGTTCTTTTGCGACGAGTTTTTGTGGTTTGGGAAGCATTCCCAATACCGGTGCGCCTAACTTATTGTCGCGCTTCATGCGTGCGAAGTACATCTGGGGTTCTGGCTGGCCAGAAAGAATGGCGTTTACAAATTCATCTTCACCATTTTGAGCAACACCCAAAGAAGCGTTGTAGAGTTTCTCGTATCCAACGGTTGTTGTTGGCACGGCACCGAGTGCTTTACCACAGGTTGACCCTGCGCCATGGGCCGGCCATACCTGGATATAATCTTGCAGCTTGGTGAACCGAGGGAGCGAACCATATAACATACGTGCAGAGGGCTCCTGAACACCATGCATGCCGGCGGCCTGTTCAAGCAAATCGGGACGCCCCAGATCTCCCACAAATACAAAGTCACCTGTTGCTATACCGATGGGGGTTGTGGCTCCTGCACCGCGGTCCGTCACAAGGTAACTCATGTGCTCAGGCGTATGCCCCGGGGTATGAACAGCCTTTAGCTCTATTCCTCCAATCATAAACGTGTCGCCATCTTTAAGCAGCACATAATTGTAATCTGATCCATCCTGCTTTTTCTCCTTGACCCACTCATATTTCCAGTTTTCGTCGCCTTCATCGGAAAGAAAGAGTTTTGTGTCAAAGCGTTCAGCAAATTCCCGGGCACCCGACAAAAAATCTGCATGGATATGTGTTTCTGCTATCGCAACGATTTCAAGGCCTTCCTTCTCAGCAAGTTCGACATACTGGTCGATATCTCTTTCCGGATCAATGATGATCGCTTCTTTTGTCTTTTGGCAACCAATTAAATAAGCGTATTGCGCAAGCTTGGGATCAAATATTTGGCGAAATAACATATCTATTACCTCTATGCGTTGTTAGTTAATTTCAGTTCTTCCGGTTTAATGAGGAAGCCGTACGCGTGCATAAGCATAGGTCCATGTGCCACCCATGGCGCCTGCAAGCGCTACAATCAGGACCGTTGTCCCCCCACCAATCAGTGCGAATATTGGCCCGGGACAAGCCCCGAGCAGTGCCCAGCCAAGTCCGAACAGGGTCCCTCCCAGCCAGTAGCGAACACCTCCGCCCCATTGCTTGGGAGCAATCAGGATAGGCTCACCATGCAGTGTTTTAAGATCCAGCCGTTTTATGATCTGGATACCCACTGCCGCAACGACGATTGCACTTCCAATGATGCCGTACATATGAAAGCTGTCAAACCGAAACATCTCCTGAATGCGAAACCATGAGATGACTTCGCTTTTCACGAGAACGATACCGAAGAGTGTGCCCATCAGCATGTATACAAGCAAGCTCAAGGGCGCATTGCCTTCGCGTAAAGCTTTGTCTTTGAATGGGCCGGCTACCTGCTCTGTATCCAGGCATTCAGCTGGTTCCTCAAATGGGTTGCTTGTTGGTTTTTCTTCGTGCAACATGATGTATCAAATCAAAAAATGAATGGTAAAAAAACATAGGTAACCAGCAGGCCGCCAACAAAGAATCCGATGACCGCAACCAGCGAGGGAAACTGCAAATCTGCCAGGCCACTAATGGCGTGACCCGAAGTGCACCCGCCGGCGTATCGTGCACCAAATCCGACCAAAAACCCTCCACCCAGGATCATGATAAAACCTGGCAGAGAAGCAAGCCCTTGCCATGAAATAAGCTCAGAAGGCACAAGACCTGAAAAGTCCGTAATCCCAATGTTTGTCAATGCAGCTTTTGTTGCCGGCGCCAGCACAATGTCCGGGGAGGCGAGCAAGGTTGTAGCCAGTAAGCCGCCCAGCATGATCCCGCCTACAAAAGTGAGATTCCAGACACCACTTTTCTTCCAGTCGTATTTAAAAAATTCAAGATTCGCCGGCACCGTAGCTGCGCACATATGGCGGAGATTAGCCGAAACGCCAAACTGTTTTCCGCCAAAGAGCAGCAGAGCAGGTACAAACAGGCCAATAACGGGGCCGGCAACATACCAGGGCCAGGGCTGAGATAAGAAATCGATCATTGCAAATAAGCTCATTAAATATCCTGTAATAACTTGTCATAACAAGTATCGGACCCTATATATTCTTCTTAAGCAATCTAGTTCCCCGATCCAGTATTTTATTCCAATAATGCCAAAAAACTTTCAAAAGGCCACAATTGGCAAATTATGTGTTGTTTTAACAATATACTGCCAACTACAGGAACTATACACCTCATAAATTATAAACAACCACTAAGTTATATAAAGTGTTTTATTATGGCTTCTCAATTACTTACTCAGGACTTGTTAGCGCAGGTGGCTTACCGCTTCAAACTCTTAGGCGAACCTGTCCGCCTGGAAATCATCAACCTTTTACATGCCCATGGAGAAATGAATGTCCAGGAACTCATCGAGGCAACCGGACAGC